>JAIEPJ010000125.1 GCA_019749835.1 Phreatobacter sp.
GGCGCTGGCGGCACCGTCGTCTTCGCCCGCCAGACGACCGAGCGCGCCGCCGTTGTCGCCACCATGCATGCGCCCGATCCGCGTGCCCAGCGGCTGATCCAGCAGCCGGTCCAGGTCGTTGCCATGACCTTCTCGGCCTCGGCACCTGCGACCGTCCCGACCCAGCGCTTCACCGGCCAGGCGGTTTCGACACTGCGGACCATCGAGTTCGCTGCCGTCACGCCGCAGCGCGGCGCCTTCCTCTCCCGCTGATCCGCTCCCGCTGATCTTTCTCCCGCCGCCGTCGGGCGCCGCGCGCCTGATGTGCGCGCAGGACCATGGCGGCCCCGCACCCATCCGTTGCATCGTCCTCCCACCGGCCGCCGCGGCCGGTTCCGATCGCAGTGCCGGAACGCCTGCCCGCCGCGGACGACACGGGACGCCATGGACCCCATCCGCTTCATTCCGCCGGCTCTGGCGATCCTCTGGGGCCTGAACTGGCCCGCCGTGAAGATCGGCCTGTCGGAAGTGCCTCCCTTCGCGCTGCGCATGGGCGGCATGGGGGCCGGCGGGCTCATCCTGCTGGCGGTGGCGCTGGCGAGTGGCCGCTCGCTGGGGATCGCGCGACGTGACTGGGTGCCGCTGGTGGTGGGCGGCTTCCTCAGCATCACGGTATTCAATCTGGCGGTGGTCTTCGCCCAGCTCAACACGACGACGTCGCGGGCCGCGATCCTCACTTTCACCACGCCGCTCTGGGCGATCTTGCTCGCCTATCTCGTGCTGGGCGAGAGGCTGGACAGGGCGCGCATCGCGGCGCTGGTGATCGGGCTTGCCGGCATCGGCGTGCTGGCCTCGCCGATCTTCACCGGCGCGATCAATCCGCTGGGCGTGCTGTTCCCTGTGGTGGCGGCGGTGAGTTGGGCGGCCGGCTCGGTCTATCTGAAACGGCAGCCGCTCGGAGGCGATCGCATGGTGGTGATCGGCTATCAACTGCTGCTGGCGGCGGGGATCGCCGCCATCGGCTTCGCCGCGAGCGGTGAGGTCCTGCCGACGCGGTTGACCACCGGGACGGCGCTCGCGATCGCCTATCACGTCATCGGCGCGACGGCGCTGGCCTATCTGCTGTGGTTCACGCTGCTCGACCGGCTGACGGTGGGGGCGGCCGCGATGACCACCTTCGCCATTCCCGTCGTCGGCGTCGTCAGCGCCATGGTGCTGGTGGGCGACCGGCCTGGCCTGCTCGACTATGTCGGCTTCGCCGCAGTGATCACCGCGGCGGGGCTTGCGACCTTCGGAACGAAGCGGGCATGAGGGCGTGGGCCCTCAACCCATGCCGAGCGCCTGCTTGTAGAGTTCGAGGATCGCCTCTTCCTCCATGCGTTCGTCGCGGTCCTGCTTGCGCAGCGAGATGATCTTGCGCAGCACCTTGGTGTCGAAGCCATTGGCCTTGGCCTCGCCATAGACGTCCTTGATGTCGTCCGACAGCGCCTTCTTCTCTTCCTCGAGGCGCTCGATGCGCTCGATGATGGACTTGAGCTGATCGGCTGCGACGCTTTGGGTATCGACCATGTGCGGCTCCAGGGGCGAGGGCGAGGGGAGCCGCACTGGTTCGCGAATTCGCACCGCGGGGTCAAGCGGCGCGGCGCTTGTCCACAGGCCCACCGGCCCCTATTCATCAGCGGGCGAACCCAGGCTGTGGCACCCGCGCTTTGACATCCTCCCTCACCCCCGACACGCCTGCTCCACCGGCCTCCAAGGCGGGCGCCTTCATCGCCCTGCTCGCGGGCGCGCTGGCGCTCGGCGTCTCGCCCGTCTTCGTCCGTCTGGCCGATGTCGGGCCCTTCGCCTCGGCCTTCTGGCGGGCGCTGCTCGCGCTCCCCGTCCTCTATCTGTGGATGAGGATCGCCGAACGTGGCCGCGCCGGGCGCCCCGGTTTCACCCTTCCGGTCATCCTGGCGGGCCTGTTCTTCGCCGGCGACCTGTTCTTCTGGCACCTGTCGATCCTCAACACGACGATCGCCAATTCCACCTTCCTCGCCACCACTGCTCCGGTCTGGGTCATTCTCGTCGCCTGGCTCTGGTTCAAGGAGCGCATTTCCGGCTCGACCCTGGCAGGCCTGGCCCTGTGCATCGCCGGCGGTTTGGCCCTGGTCGGTGACAGCCTGCAGATCGATCGCTCGCGGCTGATCGGCGATGCCTATGGGGCGGCGACCGGCATCTTCTTCGGCCTCTATTTCCACGCGATCCGGGCCGGGCGTCTCACCCATGGCGCGGCACGGCTGACCCTGCAGTCGACCGCGGTAACCGCGCTCGTGCTCTTCGCCGTGGCCTTGATGCTGGAGCCGCGGCTCCTGCCGCAAAGCCTCCAGGGCTGGCTGGCGGTACTGGCGCTCGGGATGCTGACCCATGCGGCGGGGCAGGGGCTGCTGTCGGTTGCTCTCGGCACGCTGCCTACCGTCTTCTCCTCCCTGGTGATCTTCCTGGAGGCGGTCATCGCCGCGCTTTTCGCCTGGATCGTGCTTGGTGAGGCCATCAGCCTCGTCCAGGTCGCGGGCGGCGCTGCGATCATGCTCGGCATATGGGTGGCCCGGCCGCGCTGAGGGCGGCCGCGCGGTGGATACAGGCACGCCCGTGCGGCCGTTTCGTTGACACGTCCGGTGCGATCAAGGAAAAGCCAAAGAGCTGGATGACAAGGCGCCGATGACTCGTCTCTCCCCCCGCGCATTCGCGATGCTCGCCGGCCTTCTGGCGGGCGCGGCGTGGCTGTCGGGCACCAGCCCCGCCGCCGCTGACCTGCGCCTCTGCAACACGACGCAGAGCCGCGTCGGCGTCGCCATCGGCTACAAGGACGGCGAGGGCTGGACCACCGAAGGCTGGTGGAACGTCCCGGCTCGCTCCTGCGAGACCATCCTCCGGGGGCCGCTGGTCGCCCGCTTCTATTATCTCTATGCGGTCGACTACGATCAGGGCGGGGAATGGTCCGGCCGGGCCTTCATGTGCTCGCGCGACAAGGAGTTCACCATCCGCGGCATCGAACAGTGTCTGGCCCGTGGCTATGACCGCCTCGGCTTCTTCGAGGTCGACACCCAGGACCAGCGGCAATGGACGGTGCAACTGACCGACGAGGGCCAGCGTCCAGCGCCGACGGCACCGCCCATGGCGGCCCCGGTCCCGCCGCCGGGCCCCGTGCGCCGGCCCGATCCGACGCCGGCCTCGTCGGGAACGCGCAGCACACCGCTGCCCAATGCTCCCGCCGGATCGGGCGGTGGCGGGGCGGGGATCCAGGGCGGCGTCCCGGCCTTCACCGCCCCGCGATGATGCGGCGAAATTAGCCGCCACGTCTGCGTTGCAAGACCACGATCCATGCGCTACCCCAAATGGACAGATTGGGCTGGCTTTCAGGAGTTGAACCATGGCCTCCGAACCGCGAGTCGACGGCACCGCACCGATGGACTATGCCGAACACGAGCGCACCTACGCCTTCTTCGTCGGGCTGACGAAATGGGGCACGATCTCCCTCGTCATCCTCATGATCCTGATGGCAATCTTTCTGCTCTGACGGGTGACGCAAACCCGTTATCGAGGGGCAACGGGTGCCGCGACGACTGACATGACGTCCCTCGGAGCGGCCCGGCACAAGGGCGGACCGGAGGAGCATTCTATGCGGATCGCGATCCCCAGGGAGACGGAGTTGGGCGAGCCGCGCGTCGCCGGCACGCCCGACACGGTGAAGCGCCTGATGGCGCTGGGGGCTGAGCTGGTCGTTGAACCGGGCGCTGGCCTCGCTTCCGGCATCATCGATGCTGACTACGCGGCGGTCGGCGCGACGCTCTCCGCCGATGCGGTGAAGGGCGCCGACGTGGTGCTCAAGGTGCGCCGTCCCAGCGCCGCCGAACTCAAGTCCTACAAGGCCGGTGCCGTGGTGCTCGCCACCATGGATCCCTATGGCAACGAGGCCGCTCTCGCCACCATGGCGCAGGCCGGCATCGCCGCCTTTGCCATGGAACTGATGCCGCGGATTACCCGCGCCCAGGTGATGGACGTGCTGTCCAGCCAGGCCAATCTCGCTGGCTACCGCGCCGTGATCGACGGCGCCGGCGAATTCGGCCGCGCCCTGCCGATGATGATGACCGCCGCCGGTACCGTTCCGGCCGCGAAGATCTTCGTCATGGGCGCCGGTGTCGCCGGCCTCCAGGCCATCGCCACGGCCCGCCGCCTTGGCGCGGTGGTGACCGCCACCGACGTGCGCCCGGCCGCCAAGGAGCAGGTGGAGAGCCTCGGCGCCAAGTTCGTCGCCGTCATGGACGACGAGTTCAAACAGGCCGAGACGGCGGCAGGCTATGCCAAGCCGATGTCGGCCGAGTACCAGGCCAAGCAGGCGGCCCTCGTCGCCGAGCACATCGCCAAGCAGGACATCGTCATCACCACGGCCCTGATCCCCGGCCGGGCCGCGCCGCGGCTGGTCACCGCCGCCATGGTGGCCTCGATGAAGGCCGGATCGGTGCTGGTGGACCTCGCCGTCGAGCGCGGCGGCAATGTCGAGGGTGCCAAGGTCGGCGAAACGGTGGTCACAGCCAATGGCGCCAAGATCGTCGGCCATGCCAATGTGCCGGGACGCCTCGCGGCGACCTCCTCGGCGCTCTATGCGAAGAACCTCTTCTCCTTCCTCGAGATCATGATCGACAAGGCGTCGAAATCGCTGGTCGTGCCCTGGGACGACGAACTGGTGAAGGCGACGCTGCTGACGCGCGATAGCGCCGTCGTCCATCCGAATTTCCAGTCGGTGGCGCCCGCGCCGCCGGCCGCTCCCGCCGTAGCACCGGCGGCCGAGGACACGGCGCCGGCCAAGGCTAAGCCTGCGCCGAAGAAGTCCACCAAGGCCTGATCCGAGGGGAAACGAATGACGACGCTGACGCCAGACCAGGCCCTCGAACGGGCCCGCGCCGCCGCCGAGGCCGCGCGCATCGCCGCCGAACAGGCCCGCCTCGCGGCCGAGCAGGCCACCGCAGTGGCCGACCAGATCGCCACCGCGGCGGGCGTCGCGGTGCATAGCGCGACGGGCGGAGCGATCGACCCGACGGTCTTTCGCCTCACCATTTTCGCCCTTGCCGTCTTCGTCGGCTATTACGTGGTCTGGTCGGTGACACCGGCTCTCCACACGCCGCTGATGTCGGTCACCAACGCCATTTCCTCGGTGATCGTCGTCGGCGCGCTGCTCGCCGTCGGCGTCCAGGTGATGGATTCCGGCACGGTCTGGGCCCGGATCTTCGGCTTCATCGGGCTCGTGCTCGCGGCGATCAACATCTTCGGCGGCTTCCTCGTCACACAGCGCATGCTTGCGATGTACAAGGCGAAGGACAAGCCGGCGACGAGCAAGGGCTGAACCCATGTCGGCAAATCTCGCAGCCCTCCTCTATCTCGTCTCCGGCGTCCTCTTCATCCTGAGCCTCCGGGGCCTGTCGAGCCCGTCCACCTCGCGGCAGGGCAACCTAATGGGCATGGTCGGCATGACCATCGCCGTGCTTACGACGCTCGCCTATGCCCGCCCCGCGGGTATCGGCGCCTGGATCCTCGTCCTCGCCGGGCTTGGCATCGGCGGCGGCATCGGCGCGGTCATCGCCCGCCGCGTGCCCATGACCTCCATGCCGCAGCTGGTCGCCGCCTTCCATTCGGGCGTCGGTCTCGCCGCGGTCTTCGTCGCCGCCGCCGCGCTCTATGCGCCGACGGCCTTCGACATCGGCGCCCGCGGCGCGATCAAGGGCCTGTCGCTGTTCGAGATGGGTCTCGGCGCTGCCATCGGCGCCATCACCTTCACCGGGTCGGTCATCGCTTTCCTGAAGCTTGACGGGCGGATGAGCGGCAAGCCGATCATGCTGCCGCAGCGCCACCTCATCAACATCGCCCTGGCGGCGGCCATCATCGTGCTGATGATCGTCTTCATGCGGACGGAGAGCACGCTCGCCTTCTGGCTGATCGTCATCCTCGCCTTCGTCGTCGGCGTGACGCTGATCATCCCGATCGGCGGCGCCGACATGCCGGTGGTCGTGTCGATGCTCAATTCCTATTCGGGCTGGGCGGCGGCGGGCATCGGCTTCACGCTGGGCAATACGGCGCTGATCATCACCGGCGCCCTGGTCGGCTCGTCGGGCGCGATCCTGTCCTACATCATGTGCAAGGCGATGAACCGGTCCTTCATCTCCGTCATCCTCGGCGGCTTCGGCGGCGAGGATGCGGCGGCGGGCGGATCGGCCGAAGCGCGCCCCTTCAAGGCGGGCTCGGCGGAGGACGCCGCCTATATCATGAAGAACGCGCAGAAGGTCATCATCGTGCCGGGTTACGGCATGGCGGTGGCGCAGGCCCAGCACGCCCTGCGCGAAATGGCCGACCTCCTGAAGAAGGAGGGCGTCGAGGTGAAATATGCCATCCACCCGGTGGCGGGGCGCATGCCCGGGCATATGAACGTGCTCCTCGCCGAGGCCAACGTGCCCTATGACGAGGTCTTCGAGCTCGAGGACATCAACTCGGAGTTCGCCCAGGCCGACGTCGCCTTCGTCATCGGCGCCAACGACGTGACCAACCCGGCGGCAAAGACCGACAAGACCTCGCCGATCTACGGCATGCCCATCCTCGACGTGGAAAAGGCCGGCAACATCCTGTTCGTCAAGCGCGGCATGGGCGGCGTCGGTTATGCCGGCATCGACAACGACGTGTTCTACCGCGACAACACGATGATGCTGCTCGCCGACGCCAAGAAGATGGTGGAGAATATCGTCAAGGCGCTGGGGCATTGACAGTGCGCAACTGCGGTTGAGGGGCGTGCGCATCGTGATCTAGGATTGAAGCGGGGTCTTTCAGGCCCCGCTTCTTTTTTGGAGACGCCATGCTGTTCATGGTCATCGAGCGCTTCGCCGGTTGCGATCCGGTGCCGGTCTATCGGCGAGTGCGGGACGCGGGCCGCTCGCTGCCCGCGGGGCTCACCTATGTCGGCAGCTGGATCGAGCCGAATTTCGACCGCTGCTTCCAGCTGATGGACTGCGACGACCTCCGCCTGCTCCAGGAATGGGTGCTGTCGTGGCGGGGCTCCGGCGTGAGCTTCGAGATCGTTCCTGTGGTGCCGAGCGACCAGACACGGGCGGTCCTTGCGCCCCATCTCGACGGTGCGGCGCCATGAGCATCGTCATCCGTCCCTATGCTGCGGGCGACCGGGCCGTCGTCATCGGCCTTGTCCACCAGCTCAATCTCTATGAGGACGGCATTTCCGCCGACCGTGCACGCGACGTGAAGGCGGCGGAGGCCTGCCTCGATTCCGACCTGGCGCGTGTCGCCCGCGACGGCGGTGCCGTCATGGTGGCGGTCGATGGCCGCGATGTCGTCGGCATGATGTGTTTCGTGCTGGAACAGCCACAGCCCTATCTCAGGGCCGAGATCGCGCAGGTCGGCTGGGTGTCGGAACTGGTCATCGACGAGCGCCACCGAGGTCAGGGGATCGGCACCGCGCTGCTGGAGGAGGCCGAACGGCTGGCCCGCAGCCACGGCATGCGGCGCCTAATGATCGGCGCCATTGTCGGCAATCATATCGCCCGCAAGGCCTATGAGCGCTTCGGCTTCCGTCCCGCGGTGATGGAACTGTCGAAGGACCTGGAGTGACCCGCCTCAGTTGAACAGGCGGTAGCTCTGGCCGGCGCGGCCGCCGAGGCGGGCGAAACCTTCGCGCGCGCCGGGATGGTTCTCCTCGACGCTGATGGCCTTGGTGTAGGAGCCGAGGGCGCGCTCGTTGTCGCCGGTGCGCTCCAGCGCCTGGCCACGCGCTACCCACAGATCGGGATTGCGCTGGTCGAACTGCACCGCCTCGTTGAAGTCGTCGAGGGCGAGCTTGTTCTCGTTGATGGCGAGATAGCTGAGGCCGCGGCCGTAATAGGGCTCGGCATTGTTCGGCGCGAGGCCGAGGGCGGTGGTGAAGTCCTCGACCGCCTGACGGTGATTGCCCTGCGCGGCCCAGACGAGGGCGCGGTTATGATAGGCCTGCGCGTTGGAGCCGTTGATCTGGATGGCGCGGTTATAGTCCGCCAGAGCCTCGGCGTGGCGGTTCTGCGTCCGATAGACATTGCCGCGGCCGATATAGGCGGCGGCATAATTGGCGTCGGCAGCGATGGCCTTGTTGTAATCGGCGAGGGCGAGGTCGACGCGGCCGCTCTGGCGATGCACCAGGGCGCGATTCGACAGGGCCTGGACGTAGTTCGGGTCGATCTGGATGGCGCGGGAGAAATCGGCCAGCGCCTCGGCGCGGCGTCCGGTGCGCGCCAGCACCGTTCCGCGCATGTTGAAGGCCTGGGGGTCGTTGGGATTGCGCTGCACCACCTCGGTCAGCGAGGCCAGATTGGCGGTCGAGCCGATATAGCTGGATTCGACGTCGTCACCGCCGGTGGTGGAGCCCACCGACGTCACGCCGCCCGTCGAGCTGCATCCGGCCAGGGCGAGGCCCG
Source organism: Phreatobacter sp. (assembly GCA_019749835.1). Lineage (GTDB taxonomy): Bacteria > Pseudomonadota > Alphaproteobacteria > Rhizobiales > Phreatobacteraceae > Phreatobacter. Next base: position 8,463 of record JAIEPJ010000125.1, read on the forward strand.
CAGCGAGGAGGAGCAGCCGCGGTGTCAGGCGGACCGTCGCGTGGGCCGAACATGTCATGTCCCATCGTCCTATCATCGGCCTGAGTGGCATGGCGGTCCGCATGGTGCGGCTCTGGAATCGAACCGGCCCGCGATGATCTTTCGTCGCGGGCCTGTCAAAAATACGGCGGGTTCGCCTGTCGGTCTGGTCAGCGGGCGCCGGGGGCGGCGCGAACCTTCACCGGCTTGGCGGGGATCAGGCCTTCGCGCTGGGCCTTCTTGCGGGCGAGCTTGCGGGCCCGGCGCACCGCCTCGGCCTTCTCGCGCGCCTTCTTCTCCGAGGGCTTCTCGAAGTGGCCGCGCAGCTTCATTTCGCGGAAGATGCCTTCACGCTGCATCTTCTTCTTGAGCGCCTTGAGCGCCTGATCGACATTGTTGTCGCGAACAAGAACCTGCACGCCGATGATCCTTCAAGCCATCTGGATTTTAGGTCAAGCAGAGCCCTCACGGAATGTCCGTGCGGAAGCTTCATGCCCAAAGAAGCTAGGCGCGTAACAGAAAGTGGCCGCTCTGTCCATGGTCTTTCGGGATTTCTGCCGAATTTTGAAGTCCTCATTTGCGTCGCGGAAGCGGCGCAGCTATATCGGTTGCGATTTCCCGATCCATTGATCGATACGAGGCGGTCGCCTCGCCTGGACCCTCAGGGCCCGGGCACGGGAGCCTTCACGCTCCCGCTCCGGCTGCCACCCTCGTTCCGATCATCTTCACGAGGCACGCCATGACCCAGCTTCTCATGCCCAAGGCGACCGCCGTCTGGCTCGTCGACAATACCGGCCTGTCCTTCGAGCAGATCGCCGCCTTCTGCACCCTGCATCCGCTCGAAGTGAAGGCCATCGCCGACGGCGAAGCGGCCCAGGGCATCAAGGGGGCCGATCCGATCATCACCGGTCAGCTGACCCGCGATGAGATCGCCAAGGCGGAGAAGGATCCGGCCTATCGCCTCAAGCTCGCCCCGCCGAAGGTCAAGCTGCCCGAGGTCAAATCGAAGAAGGGCCCGCGCTACACGCCGGTGTCGCGCCGCCAGGACCGACCGAACGCCATCCTCTGGCTGGTGCGCAACCACCCGGAAGTGAAGGACGCGGCCATCATGCGCCTCGTCGGCACGACCAAGCCGACCATCGCCGCAATCCGTGACCGGACGCACTGGAACTCGCAGACGCTGTCGCCGATGGATCCGGTGACGCTCGGCCTGTGCTCGCAGATCGACCTCGACCTCGAGGTCAATCGCGCCGCCAAGGAGCGTGGCCCCGTCGACACGACGCCGGAGCAGACCCTGCTGCCCGCCGACCAGACGACCTCGGCACCGGCGAAGTATGATCCCTTCGAGCGCGACGAGGGGCCGAAGCGCGAAGAGCGCTACGATGCTGAAAAGGTCTTCGCCAATCTGAAGTCGATCCGCGACGACGACGACCAGGGCTGACGCGTCTCTTTTCCGAACGCGCCCGACGTTGTAACCGGGAGCGCCCCGATGTCGCGGGGCGTGCCCGATTCGTATTCCGGAGACCGATCATGGCCGATGCAGCACGCAGCCCGATCTCGCTCGAAGGGCTCGATCTGGCCGCTCTCGTGGCGAGCCGGGTCTGCCATGACGTGATCTCGCCGGTCGGTGCCATCGTCAACGGCCTCGAACTGATGGAAGACGGCGCCGACGCCGCCACGACGGAACTCGCCCTCGACCTCATCCGCAAGAGCGCGAAGACGGCTTCCGCCCGCCTGCAGTTCTGCCGCATCGCCTTCGGCGCGGCGGGCTCAGCCGGCTCGGCCATCGATACGCGCGACGCCCATCAGGTGGCGACGAATTTCCTCAACGATGACCGCACCACGGTTGACTGGCACATTCCGCCGGCTTTCCTGCCCAAGAACCGGGTGAAGCTGCTGCTCAATCTCCTCATGCTGGCGGCCGGAGCCATTCCGCGCGGCGGCGTCATCAAGGTGGAGATGACCGGCGAGGGCGATACGGCCGGGTTTGCGATCCTGGTGACGGGGCTCAACGCGCGCATTCCTCCGCACGCCAACGAGCTTCTCGCTGGCATTCCCACCAACGAGCAGGGCACCATCGATGCCCATGCGATTCAGCCCTATTACGCCGGTCTTCTGGCCCGTGCGGCCGGGATGTCCGTCCGGGTCGAGAAGATCGAGGACAGGGTCGAGATCAGCGCCTCCTGAAATAGGCATGTCTTTCTGTGGAATGATTAACCCCTTGTGAGGCAAGCGGTTCTTTCCCCTCCGACCGGTGCAGCACGGTCAAATCGCTTCAGCAAAGTTTAACCCTTTTCCCCGACACTTGGAAACATGAGGCAAGCCGCAACGTCGGCGAAGCCGTAGTTTCTACAGTCCGGGTTGGGCGACAATGGATGACCTGCTGCGCGAATTCCTGACGGAAACCAATGAGAGCCTCGATGTCGTCGACGTCGAACTCGTGCGGTTCGAGCAAGACCCCAACAACGCGGCGATCCTCGGGAACATCTTCCGCCTCGTCCACACCATCAAGGGGACCTGCGGGTTCCTCGGCCTGCCGCGCCTCGAAGCGCTGGCCCATGCCGCCGAGACCCTGATGGGCAAGTATCGTGACGGCTCCCCGGTGACGGGGCAGGGCGTCACGATGATCCTCTTCACGATCGATCGCCTGAAGGAGATCCTCGGCGATCTCGAAGGCGCCGGTGCCGAGCCCGAGGGGGACGACGGCGATCTGATCTCGCAGCTCGAGGCCATGTCGATCGCGGCCGATGCGGCGCCCGCCGCCGCCGCCCCCGTCGCCGAAAAGGCTCCCGCTCCCGCTCCGGCCGCCGCGCCTGAGCAGGCTCTCGAACGGGCGCTGCGTCCCGGCGAAGTGTCGCTGGACGAACTCGAGCGCGCCTTCCGCGAGACCGAGGCCGAGGTGGCGGTGGCGCCGCTTCCCGAAATCGCCGCTCCCCCGGTCGCGCCCGAGGCCGCCAAGGTCGAGGCGAAAAAGCCCGCCGCCCGTCCGGCCAAGCCAGCCAGTGCCGCCGGCGACGACGAGATCGAGGGCGTGAAGGGCCAGCAGACGCTGCGCGTCAACGTCGACACGCTCGAGCAGCTCATGACGATGGTCTCCGAGCTGGTGCTGACCCGCAATCAGCTGCTGGAAATCGTCCGCCGCCACGAGGATTCGGAATTCAAGGTGCCGCTGCAGCGGCTCTCAAACGTCACCGCCGAGCTCCAGGACGGCGTGATGAAGACGCGCATGCAGCCGATCGGCAATGCCTGGCAGAAACTGCCGCGCATCGTCCGCGACCTCGGCAACGAACTCGGCAAGCAGATCGACCTGGAGATGCATGGCGCCGAGACGGAACTCGACCGCCAGGTGCTCGACCTGATCAAGGACCCGCTCACCCACATGGTGCGCAACTCCGCTGATCACGGCCTCGAGGGCACCGAGCAGCGCCGCCTCGCCGGCAAGCCGGAGAAGGGCACGATCAAGCTGTCCGCCTATCATGAGGGCGGCCATATCGTCATCGCGATCTCCGACGACGGACGCGGTCTCAACACCGACCGCATCAAGAAGAAGATCCTCGAGCAGAACCTCGCCACCGAGGCCGAGCTCGAGAAGATGACGGAAGCGCAGATCCACAAGTACATCTTCGCGCCGGGCTTCTCGACCGCGGCGGCCGTCACCTCGGTCTCCGGTCGCGGCGTCGGCATGGACGTGGTCCGAACCAATATCGACCAGATCGGCGGCACCATCGACCTGAAGTCGGTTCCTGGAGAGGGAACCACCGTCACCATCAAGATCCCGCTGACCCTCGCCATCGTCTCGGCGCTGATCGTCGAGAGCGCCGGCGACCGCTTCGCCGTGCCGCAGCTGTCAGTGATCGAGCTGGTCCGTGCCCAGCAGAATTCCGAACACCGGATCGAGCGCATCAAGGACACGCCCGTCCTGCGCCTGCGCAACAAGCTCCTGCCGCTCGTTCATCTGCGCCAGCTCCTCGGCATCGCCGGCGGTGAGCCTCTGGACGAGACCGCGGGCTTCATCGTGGTCACCCAGGTCGGCAGCCAGACGTTCGGCATCGTGGTCGACCAGGTGTTCCACACCGAGGAAATCGTCGTGAAGCCGATGTCCTCGAAGCTGCGCCACATCACGATGTTCTCGGGTACGACGATCCTCGGCGACGGCTCGGTGATCATGATCATCGACCCGAACGGCATCGCCTCGGCGATCGGCACCGACGTCTCGACCGAGGTCAACGAGACCGAGGCCGACGCCCGCCGCGGCAACGAGCGCCAGCTCATCTCGATGCTGGTGTTCCGCGCCGGCTCGCGCGAGCAGAAGGCGGTGCCGCTCTCCCTCGTCACACGTCTCGAAGAGGTCGCCGTCGACAAGATCGAGCAGGCCCATGGCCGCCATCTGGTCCAGTACCGCGGGGCGCTCATGCCGCTTGTCTCGGTGTCGGGCTACATGGAGCTCAAGAGCGAAGGCAGCCAGCCGCTGCTGGTCTTCTCCGACTCCGGCCGCTCCATGGGCCTCGTCGTCGACGAGATCGTCGACATCGTCGAGGACGCGCTGAACATCGAGGTGTCTGCCGATGTCCCCGGCCTGCTCGGCTCGGCCGTCATCAAGGGCCAGGCCACCGAAATCCTCGACATCGGGCATTACCTGCCGCTGGCCTTCGAGGACTGGTTCAAGCGCAAGGAGATGCGCATCGAGGCGCTGACCCGCAAGCTGCTCTTCGTCGACGACTCGCCGTTCTTCCGCAACATGCTCACCCCGGTGCTGAAGGCGGCTGGCTATGACGTCGTCACCGCGGCGGGAGGCTCGGAAGGGCTCGACATCCTGAAGGGCGGCGACAAGTTCGACGTCGTCGTCTCGGATATCGAGATGCCCGAGATGAACGGCTTCGAGTTCGCCGAGGCCATGCGCTCGGACAAGCGCTTCGCCACCACTCCGGTGATCGCCCTGTCCTCGCTGACCAACCCGGCCGCCATCGAGCGGGCGCGAGTGGCCGGCTTCCACGACTATGTCGCGAAATTCGACCGTCAGGGCCTCATCGCGGCGCTGAAGGAAACCTCCAACGAAATCGCCCAGGCGGCGTAAGTCATCTTGCGTGAGGATCTGTCCATGCAGACCACCAGCGACGACGTCACGGAATACGTGACCGTGCTGATCGGCGGCCAGTTGTTCGGCCTGCCCATCTCCCGCGTGCAGGACGTGTTCATGCCCGACCGGCTGACACGTGTGCCGCTTTCCCACCCGGATATTGCCGGTGTGCTCAACCTGCGCGGCCGCATCGTCACCGCCATCGACATGCGGATCCGCCTGGGGATCCCGCGCGAGAAGGACGCCAAGCCCGCGATGGCGGTTGGCATCGAATCGCGCGGCGAAAGCTACGGCCTTCTCATCGACTCGGTGGGAGAGGTGCTGAAGCTCTCTCCCGACAGCCGCGAGCAGAACCCGATCAACCTCGACTCGCGCTGGGCGCGGGTATCGGCCGGCGTTCATCGCCTGGAGGGCCAGCTGATGGTCATCCTCGACGTCGATTCCGTCCTCGCCATGGGCGGCGAGCAACTGGCTGCATGATCGTATTCAAAGCGTGGGACCGAAGCCGATGAAAACCTGTCTGGTGGTCGACGACAGCTCGGTGATCCGCAAGGTCGCCCGGCGTATCCTGGAAGGCCTCGGCTTTGCCATCGAGGAGGCCGAGGACGGGCAGAAGGCGCTGGAATTCTGCTACGGCACCATGCCGGAAGCGATCCTCCTCGACTGGAACATGCCCGTCATGGACGGTTACGAGTTCCTGAGGGAGCTGCGCAAGCTTCCCGGCGGTCAGGCACCGAAAGTGGTGTTCTGCACCACCGAGAACGATGTCGCCCATATCGCCCGCGCCATGCATGCGGGAGCGAACGAATACATCATGAAGCCCTTCGACAAGGACATTGTCGAGGCGAAGTTCGCCGAAGTCGGCCTGATCTGATCCATTGCGGCGCAAGCCGTCCTGTCCCGCGTAAGTTCCGAGTACCGGCGTATGAGTCTCGTGTCCTTCAAGGCCACCCCCGGCGGGGCTGTGCCCACTGCCAGCGACCCCATCAAGGTGATGGTGGTCGACGACGCGGTCGTCGTCCGCGGATTGGTCGGCCGCTGGGTCGCCGAAGAAGCCGATATGACGCTGGTCGCCTCCCACCGTTCGGGACGCGAGGCGGTCGCCGACATCGCCAAGAAGAATCCCGACGTCGTCATCCTCGACATCGAGATGCCGGACATGGACGGCCTGACGGCGTTGCCGCTGATCATCGCCGCCAAGCGCGACGTCATGGTCCTGATGGCCTCGACGCTGACCCGCCGCAACGCCGAAATCTCGCTGAAATGCCTGTCGCTGGGCGCGGCCGACTATGTGCCGAAGCCGGAGACCAATGCTGGCGTCACCACCTCGCCGGCCTTCAAGCGTGAGATCCTCGACAAGGTCCGCGCGCTCGGCCGTCGCCGCAAGATCGCCGGACGGGTCTTCCGCGCCGCCTCTGCCGCCGGCAGCGCGCCCGCCGCTCCGGGGCGGGTCGCAGCGCCGTCTCTGGCGCCCCAGTCGGTCGGCTTCAACGAGCCGAACTTCAAGATTCGCCCCTTCGGCACGACCATGCCGAAGGTCCTGGCCATCGGGTCCTCGACGGGCGGCCCGCAGGCGCTGACCACCGTGCTGAAGGCGCTCGGCTCGTTCATCGACCGCGTGCCTGTGCTGATCACCCAGCACATGCCGCCAACCTTCACGACCATTCTCGCCGAACATGCGGCCAAGGCCTCGGGACGTCCCGCGGCCGAGGGACGCGACGGCGAGCCGGTCTTGGCCGGCCGCATCTATGTCGCCCCAGGTGGCAAGCACATGGTCGTCAAGAAGACCGGCGGCACGACGGTCATCCAGCTCGAGGACGGGCCGCCCGTCAACTTCTGCAAGCCCGCCGTCGACCCGCTCTTCGCCTCGGTCGCCCAGGTCTGGGGTTCGCAATCGTTCGGCTGCGTGCTCACCGGCATGGGCCATGACGGCGCCCATGGTTGCGGCGATATCGTCGCGGCCGGCGGCAGCGTCATCGCACAGGACGAAGCGACGAGCGTCGTTTGGGGCATGCCGGGAGCGGTTGCCCAGGGTGGTCACGCCTCGGCTGTGCTGCCCATCGACCAGATCGCCCCGAAGATTATGCGTGTTTTCTCGGGAGACCGGTCGTGACACCACTCGATTACGACTTCCTGCGTGGTTTCCTGAAATCCCGCTCCGGGCTCGTCCTGTCCAACGACAAGCAATATCTCATCGAGAGCCGGCTGATGCCGATCGTGCGCAAGCACGGCATGAGTGGCATCACCGACCTGGTGCAGAAGCTCAAGGCTCCTGGCGCCGAGACGCTCGCGGCCGCGGTTACCGAGGCGATGACGACCAACGAGAGCTTCTTCTTTCGCGACAAGACCCCCTTCGATCATTTCAAGGAGGTCATGTTGCCGGCCATGCTGAAGGCGCGCGCGACCAAGCGGCATATCCGCATCTGGTGCGCGGCGGCGTCGACCGGCCAGGAGCCCTATTCGCTGGCGATGATCCTCAAGGAGATGGGCCATCAGCTCGCGGGCTGGCGTTTCGAGATCATCGGCACCGACCTTTCGGGTGAGGTGCTGGAGCGCGCCAAGGCGGGCATCTACAGCCAGTTCGAGGTGCAGCGCGGCCTGCCGATCCAGATGCTGCTGAAATATTTCGTCCAGAACGGCGACCAGTGGACCATCTCGCCGGAGATCCGGTCGATGGTGCACTATCGGACGCTCAACCTGCTGAACGATTTCTCGGCGCTCGGTCAGTTCGACATCGTCTATTGCCGCAACGTTCTGATCTATTTCGACCAGCCGACGAAGATCGACGTGCTGAACCGGACCGCCAAGCTGACGGCCCCCGACGGGTACCTGCTGCTTGGCGCGGCCGAGACGGTGGTCGGGCTCACCGACTCGTTCAAGCCGATCGCCGACCGCCGCGGCCTCTATGCCCCTGCCGTCAAGACGCCGGCGGCTGGAGCATCGCCGGCGGGCAAGGTCTTCGCCATGGCGGGTGGCCGGCCGCTCTGATCCGGTCCTTCGTCTAGCAGAAGCCAGGGGCGCCCGTCGGGCGCCCTTCTTCTTGCGGCCTCCAGATGCTAGGGGCTCGGCCGCCACCCCGCGGCACTCCCAGGCATCTAGACGCGATGATCACCGATCCCTTCTTCTATGTCGTCGCCGTACCGGCGGTCATCCTCTACGGCCTGTCGAAGGGCGGTTTCAGCGGTGTCGCCATCCTGTCGATGCCGCTGCTGTCGCTGGCGATCTCGCCCATCCAGGCTGCAGCCATCATGCTCCCGGTGCTGATGGTGCAGGATGTGGTCAGTGTCTGGAGCTACAGGCGCACCTGGGACAAGGCGACGCTCATCCATCTCGCCCCCGGGGCCCTGGCCGGTATCCTCGCCGGCTATCTCTTCGCCGCCCACGTGTCCGAACCGGCGGTGCGCATCATCGTCGGGATCATCGCGGTCGCATTCTGCCTCGACCGCTGGCTGCGCCCGCCGCCGGCCGGCGGCGAGCAGCGCCCGCATAACTGGTTCTCCGGCTCCATCCTCGGGACGCTCTGCGGCTATACCAGCTTCGTCATCCATGTCGGCGGTCCACCGTTCAACATGTACGCCATGCCCCGCGGCCTCTCGCGCGATGTGTTCGTCGGATCGGCGGCACTGTTTTTCGCGGCGGTCAATCTCGTCAAGGTGACGCCGTTCATCGCGCTGGGACAGTTGACCGTTGGCAACCTCGCGACGGCGGCGACGCTGTTTCCGCTGGCGGTGCTGGCGAATATGGGCGGGATCTGGCTGGTCAGGCGGGTGCCGACGATCCTGTTCTACCGGATCATCTATATCCTCACCTTCGGCGTCGGCTGTGTGCTGCTCGCTGACGGGGTGAGGGCGGTGCTCTAAGGGATCCCTCTTGTCGTGGCCAGTCCTGCGGCGGCTCGTCCCGGACAGCGTCAGCGCAGTTCCAATGCGCAATGCCGGCGCGCTACGTCGGTCGGGCACGCCTCTGTCCTCGACCGCCGGTCAGCGTGAGCGCCGAAGCGAAAGCCACGCCGCGGACGACGAAAAAGGGCCGCCCGGAGGCGGCCCTTTCGCAGATGATCCGAGATGGATCGATCAGGCTCAGTAGCGGGCGACCACAGCCGACGGGCCGGTCGAGAACAGGTAGTTCACGCCGAGCTTCACGGTGTGGATGTCGGTGCGCTGACGGTCGCCGACGTTCACGAGGTTCCGGCGATCGCCGAAGCCGTAGTAGTTGTACTCGACCTTGGCGGTCCAGTTCTGGGTGAAGGCGTACTCGACACCGGCACCGAGGACGTAGCCAGCGCGGGTCGTCGTGGCGTTGGTGGTCACGCCGCCGATGATCCAGCGATCCTGCAGCGAGGCAATGCCGAGACCGCCGGTCACGTAGAACAGGGCGCGGTCAGCGGCGATACCGGCGCGGGCGCGGACGGTCGACAGGAAGGGAACCGAAGCGCGGTAGGTGTTGGCACCACCGAGCGAGAAGGTGCGGTTCATCGCGCCGCCAGCGACATCGGCTTCGAGACCGAAGACGAAGTTGTTCATCTGCCAGTTGTAGCCGGCCTGGATGCCACCGAGGAAGCCGTTGGCGTTGACGGTGCCGTTGTTGGCGACGATCGGGCTGGTGTAGCGGGCCTGGGCCCAGCCGTAACCGACATGGCCACCGAGGTAGAAGCCAGTCCAGGAGAAGGCCGGGGCGTAGACGGCGGCGGCGATCGGCGCGCGCGGGGAGCCGAGATCGGCGGCCTGGGCACCGGTGGCGAGGGCGGCGATGGCGGCGCTCGCCAGGAGGAATTTCTTCATTGGATAGATCCTTGTGTCTTAATGCGGCCGTGGGCGAACCACTGCCAAACCTCTCGATGCCGTTTCCCGCAGTGCCCCGGCAACCCCCTGCTTCGCCGCGGCATCGCTTCAAACGATGCACCCGGGATACAGTGGATTGGTTACTAATCAACTCCCAAGGCTGTGATCGAGAGCAGTTCCCGCGCCACGGAACTCTAGTCTCGGAACACTGTGTCCTTGTCGCAACAGATCACCATAGGGGAAGAGGTACTGCGATAGGGTGACCTGCAGCGGTCAGTAAGCACAGACAGTATCTGTGCAGAAACAGGAAGAATCGGTTGGGCGTTGAACCCCCGGCGGTCGACGCCTACCGTCTCCGCTGGAAACGCCTCTCATCCCAAGGACGCCGCCATGAGCGCCTATGATCGCGACCTCGACAAGAATCCGGCGAACTACCAGCCGCTGACGCCGATCACCTTCCTCGAGCGGGCGGCAAGGGTCTTCCCCGATCATCCCGCGATCATCCACGGGCGAATCCGCCGGTCCTACCGGGACTTCTATGCCCGGTCGCGCCGCCTCGCTTCGGCGCTGGCCCGGGCTGGCGTCGGCAAGGACGACACGGTGGCCGTCATCTGCGCCAACACGCCGGCCATGCTGGAATGCCATTACGGCGTGCCGATGTGCGGCGCGGTGCTCAACACGCTGAACACGCGCCTCGACGCGCCCATCATCGCCTTCTCGCTCGACCACGGCGAGGCCAAGGTCTTCATCGTCGACCGGGAGTTCTCGAAGCTCGCGAAGGAGGCCCTGTCCCTCGCCACAGTGAAGCCGCTGGTCATCGACTACGACGATCCGGAATATGACGGGCCGGGCGAGCGGATTGGATCCGTCGAGTACGAGGAGTTCATCGCGGACGGTCATCCCACCTATGACTGGGAGCGGCCTGCCGACGAGTGGGACGCCATCGCCCTCAACTACACCTCGGGCACGACCGGCAAGCCGAAGGGCGTGGTGCGCGACAATGGTGGGCACATGGTCGCGCTCGCCTGGTCGATGACCAATCTCTATGGAATGCGTCCGGGCGAGGTGTTCTGGGCCGCGTCCGACGTCGGCTGGGTCGTCGGTCATTCCTACATCGTCTATGCGCCGCTGATCGCCGGGGTCACCTCGATCCTCTACGAGGGCAAGCCGGTCGGAACGCCCGATCCTGGCGCCTATTGGCGGGTCATCGCCGAGCACGGGGTCAACGCGCTGTTCACGGCGCCGACGGCCTTCCGCGCCATCAAGAAGGAAGACCCCAAGGCGGACCACCTGAAGCGCTATCAGCTGCCGAGCTTCCGCACCCTGTTCCTTGCTGGCGAACGCGCTGACCCGGACACGGTCGTCTGGGCCGAGACGATCCTCGGCGTGCCGGTCATCGATCACTGGTGGCAGACCGAAACGGGCTGGTGCATCGTCGGCAATCCGGTCGGGCTTGGCGCCCTGACGGTGAAGCCGGGCTCACCGACCGTGCCGATGCCGGGCTACGACGTGCGCATCGTCGACGAGGCCGGCCACGACCTGCCGGCCAACACGATGGGATCGATCGTGGTGAAACTGCCGCTACCGCCCGGCGCATTCCCGACGCTGTGGCAGCAGGATGAGCGGTTCCGCGAGAGCTACCTGGCGCAGTTTCCGGGCTTCTATTCGACCTCGGACGCCGGTTTCGTCGATGATGACGGCTACCTCTACATCATGGGCCGAACCGACGACATCATCAACGTCGCCGGCCACCGCCTGTCGACCGGCGGCATGGAGGAGGTCCTGTCCTCCCATCCCGACGTCGCGGAATGCGCCGTGATCGGCATGGCCGACCAGCTCAAGGGCGAAGTGCCCTGCGGCTTCGTCGTGCTGAAGGCGGGCGTCAACAAGCGGCCGGACGAGGTGGAGAAGGAACTCGTGGCGCTGGTGCGCGAGAAGATCGGCCCCGTCGCGGCCTTCAAACTTGCCATCGCCGTCTCGCGGCTGCCGAAGACGCGGTCGGGGAAGATCCTGCGCGGCACGATGAAGAAGATCGCCGATGGTGGCGAGTGGTCGATGCCGGCGACGATCGATGATCCCGCAGTCCTGGCCGAGATCGCGGAGGCGCTGAAAGGGCGGACCGGCTGACCTGATCATAGAGATCGGGTGGTTGATGGTCTTCGATTGATGTTGGGTCGCTCCTGCCAATGCAAGGAGCTGCCTGACCATGATGAGTCAAGTTCACCAGCCGATCGAACCGGCGATCCTTTATTTCGGGACGCCGGTCGTGCTCGTCACCACCTTGAACGAGGATGGAACGACAAACATTTCCCCGATGTCATCGGCCTGGTGGCTGGGTTGGACGTGTTTGCTTGGGTTCGATGCGTCGTCGCAGACACCGCAAAATCTCAGGCGGACCGGAGAGTGCGTTCTCAATCTGCCGTCGCCAGACCTCGTCGGTGCGGTCGATCGGCTGGCCTGCCTGTCGGCATCAAGTCCGCTGCCTAGCCACAAGGCGTATCTGGGCTACCGGAGCGAGCGCGACAAGTTTGCCGCCGCCGGTCTGACGCCCTTGCCGTCGTCGGGCGTGGCTCCAAGCCGCATCCAGGAATGCCCGATCCAGATGGAGGCCGTCCTGACCGACGCCCGCCCGGTCGGGGCCGCGGATCCCCGTCTGCTCGTCCCGTCCGTTGCGATCGAGGTGCGGGTGGTGACGATCCATGCCGCGCCGTCGGTGCGCGACGAGACCTATGAGAACAGGATCGATCCCGACCGGTGGCGGCCGCTGATCATGAGCTTCCGCCATTTCTTCGCAACCGGCGAGAAGATCCATGGATCGCAGCTGGCCCGGAGCCCGGAGGAAGCCTATGGAGGCCGCCAGCCCCGTCTGCGCGCGGTGACTTGAATGCTGGTGCAAGGGAGCTTCTCAGCGGGGGGCGGGCCGACCGCCTCAGAGCCCGTCAAACAGCGCCGTCGACGGGTAGCCTTCGCCGACGTTCGGAATGATCACGACAATGGTCTTGCCGGCGTTCCCGGGAAGCTTGCCAGCTCAAGGGCGACATGAACGGCGGCGCTGTCTGACATACCGGTCCGGATGCCCTCGGAGCGCGCCAGCTCGCGGGCGGTGGCAAGGGCCTGCCGAAAACGCGGTCGGGGAAGATCCTGCGCGAAACGATGAAGAAGAGCGCCCATGGTGGCGAGTGGTCGATGCCGGCGACGATCGATGATTCCGCAGTCCTGGCCGAGATCGCGGAGGCGTTGAAGGAGCGACGCTGATCGCACAGGTTGTAGCGGTGCAGATGACAAAGGGCCGACGCTGCGGCAACCTCGGTTTTATCCGAATCGGAGGGTCGCATGAGGTGGTCTTTGCGCAGGACGGGGATGGCCTGCCTCGTCGCTGCCGTAGCGGCGCTCGGCACGCCCGCCGCGGCCCAGCCGGTGACGCGGGCGGCGCCCTCCTCGGGGAGTCACGCCTTTGACCGGCTCGACCTGCAATCGGCGGAATCGGCACTCAGGACGTTCCTGTCGGCCTATCGCCGCGGTGACTATGTCACAGCATTCTGGATCCTGGCGCCGGCCAGCCAGTCGGCCTTCTACACCCACCTGTCACGGTTCGACATGCGCCGCGTGGCACGCGTCAAAGCCGAGAGCGCCCTGATGCACGCTGCCGAGATGATCCCCTCGCCGGCCCAGATGGACCAGACGGACATGAGCTTCATCTTCGCTCATGCCATGGCTGTGGCGCGACGGCTGGACATCATGCCACTCAATCTCGCGGGCTTGCCGGAAGACCTCTCGCCGGCCAACGTGCCGCGCGTCGGCACGCGCAACCAACTGGCCGACGGCCGCGTCGAATTCTCCGTCACGCTGCCGGCCTACCGGGCACCTGTCGTCTTCCGCATGATCCAGAGGGCCCAGGGGCGCTGGCGGCTGGAGCAGGTGCTGCCACCGGGCGCCGTGCTCGATTCGCTGCCCTTCGGCCTGCCGACCGAATAGCCGCCAAGGCCCTCCGCGGTCAGAGCCCGTCGAAGAGGGCGGTGGACAGGTAGCGCTCGGCAAAGCTCGGGATGATCACCACGATGGTCTTGCCGGCGGAGTCCGCGCGCTTGCCGATCTCCAGCGCGGCATGGACAGCGGCTCCGGACGAGATGCCGGTGGGGATGCCCTCGCTGCGGGCGAGTTCGCGGGCGCGGGCGAAGGCCTGGTCGTTCGACACCTGCACAACCTCATCAATGACCTCTCGATCGAGGACATCGGGCACGAAGCCGGCACCGATGCCCTGGATCTTGTGCGGGCCGGGATTGCCACCGGACAGCACGGGCGAATCCGTCGGCTCGACCGCGATCACCCTGACCCCCGGCTTGCGATCCTTCAGAACCTGGCCGACGCCGGTGATGGTGCCGCCGGTGCCGACGCCGGAGACGAAGATGTCGACGCCGCCTTGGGTGTCGTTCCAGATCTCCTCCGCCGTGGTGTGGCGATGGATCGCCGG
>JAIEPJ010000111.1 GCA_019749835.1 Phreatobacter sp.
TCGCCATCTTCGCCGGCTGGTACTACTGGTTCCCGAAGATGTTCGGCTACATGTACTCCGAGTTCATCGGCAAGCTTCACTTCTGGGTGACGTTCGTCGGCGTGAACCTGGTGTTCTTCCCGCAGCACTTCCTCGGCCTGCAGGGCATGCCGCGCCGCTACGTCGACTATCCCGACGCCTTTGCGCTGTGGAACTACGTCTCGTCGGTCGGTTCCTACATCGCCGCCGTTGGCGTGGTGATCTTCCTCGGTGGCGTCGTCCATGCCTTCGTGCGCAAGCAGGCTGCGGGCGAGAATCCCTGGGGCGAGGGTGCCACCACCCTGGAATGGACCCTGTCCTCGCCGCCGCCCTTCCACCAGTTCGAGCAGCTTCCGCGGATCCGCTGACGCCCTCGACGCCATGAAGCCCGGAGCATGATGCCCCGGGCTTCGGCTCCGGACAGGGATGATCGTCATCCCGCCCAACCCTTGAGACCGTCTTGTCCCTCGTCGATGACACTTCGAGCATGAACCGCTCCGCCCTGGTCAGCCAGGCCGAGCCGCGGGACTTCATCGCGCTGCTGAAGCCGCGGGTCATGTCGCTCGTGGTCTTCACGGCTTTGACCGGCATCGTCATCGCACCGGGCGGCGTCCATCCCGTCCTGGCGGCGATCAGTCTCCTGTGCATCGCGGTCGGTGCCGGAGCCTCCGGCGCCCTGAACATGTGGTACGACGCCGACATCGACGCGCTCATGGGCCGCACCGCCACCCGCCCGATTCCCGCCGGCCGTGTCACGCCGGGCGAGGCGCTCGCCTTCGGGCTGGTCCTGTCGGTGCTCTCGGTGCTGGTCCTCGGTCTGGTCGCCAACTGGCTGGCTGCCGGCCTCCTCGCCTTCACCATCTTCTTCTACGCTGTCGTCTACACGATGTGGCTGAAGCGCTGGACGCCGCAGAACATCGTCGTTGGCGGGGCCGCCGGTGCCTTTCCGCCGATGATCGGCTGGGCGGCCGTCACCGGGTCGGTCTCCCTCGAATCCTTCGTTCTCTTCCTCATCATCTTCATCTGGACGCCGCCCCATTTCTGGGCGCTGGCGCTGATCAAGTCGGAAGACTACGCCCGCGCCGGCGTCCCCATGCTGCCTGTCGCCTGCGGCGAGGCGGAGACGCGCCGCCAGATCCTGCTCTACACGCTGCTCCTTGCACCCGTTGGCATGGCGCCATGGTTCCTCGGCTTCGCGGGCCTCACCTACGGGCTCGTCGCGGCGGTCGGTGGCCTTGGCATGATCTGGCTCGCCATCGAGATCTATCGTCGCCGGGAAGGCGCGCCGGCCCGCAAGGCGTCCGGACGCATGTTCGCCTTCTCGATCCTCTACCTGTTCGCGCTCTTCGCTGTGCTCCTCGTCGAGCAGGGCGTCCTGGCCCGGATCCTCTGAGGAGGCACCCATGGTCGATCATCCCACCGAAGCCGGCATCGTCCTGACCCCCGAGGAAAAGCGCCGCCAACGTCAACGCAACATCGCCATTGCCTTCGCCCTGGCCGGGCTCTGCGTGATCTTCTGGATCGTCACAATCGTCAAAGGGGCCGCTATCCTCCAGCGGCCGATGTGAGGCGGATATGAGCGATAATCCTGTCGAAATCACCCCGCGCGCCCGCGACTGGAAGCGCGATATCAAGGTGGCGCTGTCGGCCTTCGCCTTCGGAACGGCCATGTTCGGCGCGGCCTATGCCGCGGTCCCGCTCTACGACCTGTTCTGCCGCGTGACCGGCTTCGGCGGAACGACGATGCGGGCCGAGCGGCCCGCGGACCGCGTCATCGACCACCCCGTCGACATCCGCTTCGATTCCAATATCGGTGCCGGCCTGCCCTGGCGCTTCCAGGTCGATACCACCCGCCATGCGATCAAGGCGGGCGAGACCCACACGATGACCTACCGCGTCACCAACATGGCGGATGTGCCGGTCACCGGCATGGCGACCTACAATGTCGCCCCCTACGAGACGGGGCGCTTCTTCAACAAGCTCGAATGTTTCTGCTTCACCGAGCAGACCCTCGCCCCCGGCGAGTCGCGCGAATTCACCGTCGTCTATTTCGTCGATCCCGCCATCGTCGATGATCCCTCGGCGCGCACTGCCAACACGATCACCCTGAGCTATACCTTCTACCGCCAGAATCAGCCGCCGAGGCCGGTCGCGCAGAGCACCGGGACGACGCCTGTTTCGCGGTCCAACTGATTGACCGCCGTGACGGGCGACCGTCGCGGAAGCCATACGGAGACTTCAATGGCCGAGGCCCACGCCAAGCAACAGCACGACTACCACCTGGTGCCCCTGAGCCCCTGGCCGTTCATCGGCTCGATGTCGGCCTTCGTCATGGCCGTCGGCGCGGTGATGTGGATGAAGGCCATGCCGCTCGCCGGGCTCCAGCTCGGCTGGGTGCTCTTCTCCGCCGGCCTCATCGGCATTCTCTACACCATGTTCGGCTGGTGGTCGGACGTCATCCGCGAGGGTCAGGAAGGCCACCACACCCGCGTGGTGTCGCTGCACCTGCGCTACGGCATGATCATGTTCATCGCCTCGGAGGTGATGTTCTTCGTCGCCTGGTTCTGGGCCTATTTCGACGCCGCCTTCTTCCCCGGCGAGGCGATCCAGTATCAGCGCACCGAGCTGACCGGTGGTCACTGGCCGCCGAAGGGCATCGCGACCTTCAACCCGCTGCAGCTCCCCCTGCTCGGCACCCTGGTCCTGCTGCTGTCGGGCACGACGGTGACCGCCGCTCACCACTACATCGTCACCGGCGAGCGCGAGCAGGCCAAGATGTACCTGTGGTTCACGGTCATCCTCGGTGTCCTCTTCACCTGCCTGCAGATCTACGAGTACACCCACGCCTATTTCAGCTTCTCCGGCAACATCTATGGCGCGACCTTCTTCATGGCGACCGGCTTCCACGGCTTCCATGTCGTCGTCGGCACCATCTTCCTGCTAGTCTGCGTCTTGCGCCTCTACCGGGAAACCCACCTGACGCCCGAGAAGCATTTCGGCTTCGAAGCCGCTGCCTGGTATTGGCACTTCGTCGACGTGGTCTGGCTGTTCCTCTTCGCCGCGATCTATGTCTGGGGCCATGACTGGGCGGGCCGCGCGCTCGCCGGCGCGGCCGGCCATTGATCGTCCGGCCCCGGACCTGACATCAAAAGGGCGGCTTCGGCCGCCCTTTTCCATGGGCGGGGTGTTCCTGTCCGGTCACGGGCTTGTCATGTGTCTCTACGGGGCGATCCATGGCTCAATGCCGGCCGCGAACCCGCGATGATGGTGGTGCGATGCCGATGACACGACGCATGTTTACGACGGTCCTTTCGGCCCTCGCCGCGCCGGCGCTGCTGCCACCGGCCGCGGTCGCCGCCGTTCCCGTCGAGCGCGCCTATCGCCATGTCTTGGCCAACGGCCTCGAGGTCGTCGCCATCCCGGACCATCGCGTGCCGGTGGTCACCCACATGCTCTGGTACAAGGTCGGCTCCGCCGACGAGGAGCCGGGCAAGTCAGGCCTCGCCCATTTTCTCGAACACCTGCTGTTCAAGGGCACGACGCGTAACCCCGCGCCGGTCTTCTCGCGGGCCATCTCGGCCGCCGGCGGCCAGGAGAACGCCTTCACCTCCTACGATTACACCGGCTATTTCCAGCGCATCGCCCGCGAGCAACTGCCGGTCATGATGGATTTCGAGGCCGACCGGATGACCGGCCTGGTCCTCACCGACGCCGTCGTCCTGCCCGAGCGCGACGTGGTCCTCGAGGAGCGCCGTCAGCGCATCGACAACGAACCCGGCGCCCGTCTCGGCGAGCGGATGCAGGCCCGGCTCTGGGGCGAGACCCACCCCTACGGCATTCCGATCATCGGCTTCGAGCACGAGATCCGGCAGCTCAATCTCGATGACGCCATGGCCTTCTATCGCCGCCACTACGCGCCGAACAACGCCATCCTCGTGGTGGCGGGCGACGTCACTGCCGACACCGTCTTCCGTCTCGCCGCCGAGACCTATGGGCGGATGGACGCCAATCCGCGCATCGCCGACCGGACCCGTCCGCCGGCCATCGGCCGCGCGACACGCGAAAGGGTTCGGCTGGCCGACCAGCGCGTCCGCCAGCCGAGCCTCACCCATACCCATGTCGTGCCCTCCTACCGCTCGGCCCGGCCCGGCGAGGCGGAGGCGCTCGAGGTCCTGTCCCAGGTGATCGGATCCTCGCCCAACGGCGCCATGTACAAGACACTGGTCTCCGACAGGCAGCTGGCGGTCAGCGCCGGCTGTTTCTATGCCGGCTCGGCCCTCGGCGAAGGCCGGTTCGGCATCCACGCCGCCCCGCGGCCCGGCGTCAGCATCGAGGCCCTCGAGGCCGCCATGTTCGAGGTCGCCGCCCGCGTCGCCGACGCAGGCGTCCGCGACGACGAGATCGCCCGCGCCAAGACACGGCTCATCGCCGAGTCTGTCTATTCCCAGGACAGCCAGGCCTCGATGGCCCGGATGTATGGCGCGGCCCTCACCAGCGGCGCCTCCATGGAGGACCTGCAGCAATGGGTGGAGCGCATCCGGGCGGTCAGCCGCGAGCAGATCAACGCCATGGCGCCGCGGGCCTTTGATTTCTCGCGCGCCGTCACCGGCGAGCTCGCGCGCGCGGAGCGCAGCTGATGCACCGCGCCCTTTCGTGTCTGGCCGCTGGGATCCTGATGATGACGCCTGCCCTGACAGCGCCCGCCGCGGCACAGAACGCGATCCCCGCGAGCCAGGCGAGCCGCATCGAGCGCGTGGTCTCGCCCGGCGGCATCGAGGCCTGGCTGGTGCGCCAGACACACCTGCCCGTCCTCGCCGTGTCCTTCGCCTTCAGGGGCGGCTCCGCCCAGGACCTGCCTGGCCGCGAGGGCACTGCCAATCTGATGGCCGCCCTGCTCGACGAAGGCGCCGGCGATCTCGATTCGGAGGCCTTCAACGGCCGCCTGCAGGACCGCGCCATCGAGGTCAGCTTCTCCGCCAGCCGCGATCTCTTCTCGGGCTCGCTGCGCACGCTGACCGAGCACCGCGCCGAGGCCCTGGACCTGCTGCGGCTTGCCCTGACCCGCCCGCGCTTCGACACGGCGCCGCTTGAGCGCATGCGGCAGTCCGTGCTCGCTTCCGTCCGCCGCGCCTCGACCAATGCCGGCTCCATCGCCAGCGACAACTTCTGGGCGACGGCCTTTCCCGGTCATCCCTATGGCCGGCGCGGCGCCGGCACGCTCGACAGCGTCACCGCCATCACCGCCGCAGATCTCTCCGCGCTCCATCGCCGCCTGCTGGCGCGCGACCATCTGAAGGTCGCCGTGGTCGGCGATATCACCGCCGGTGAACTCGCCCCGCTGCTGGACATGGTCTTCGGCAGCCTGCCGGCGAAATCCGAGCTCACGCCCGTGCCCGAGGCCGTCATTGCCGGCACCGGCGAGCGTCGGGTCATTCCGCTCGACGTGCCGCAGGCGACCATCTCCTTCGGCCTGCCCGGCCTGAAGCGCGACGATCCGGACTTCATCCCCGCCTTCGTCCTCAACCACATCCTCGGCGGCGGCGGATTTTCCTCACGCCTCTATCAGGAGGTGCGCGAGAAGCGCGGCCTCGCCTATTCCGTCTCCTCCGGCCTCGCCGCCTTCGATGCTGCGGGCCTCGTGACGGGGGGGACCTCGACGCGCAACGACCGCGCCGCCGAGAGCCTCGCGGTGATCACAGCCGAGCTCAAGCGCCTCGGCGCCGAGGGGCCGACCGAACTCGAACTGGAACAGGCCAAGCGCTACCTGATCGGTTCCTGGGCCCTGCGCTTCGAGACCTCGACGCAGATCGCCTCCAACCTCATCCGCCTGCAACTCGACGACCTCCAGCCCGACTATCTCGACCGCCGCAACGGCCTGATCGAAGCGGTCAGCCTCGACGACGTGCGCCGTGTCGCACGTCGGCTGTTCGGCGACCCGAAGATGCTGGTCGTCGTGGTCGGAAAGCCCGAGGGGATGTGAGCCGCGCTCAGCGTCCACGCAGGCGCTGGAACGCATAGGCGCCGAAGACGCCAACCAGAGTCAGGGCGAGGCCGAACCAGGTCAGCGCATATTCGAAATGGCGGTTGGTGAAGACGAGGCGGGTCTCGCCACCGACAGGCAGGCCGCCCGGCACTGGCGTCGCGTCGGCATCGAGGGAGAAGGGCGCCGTCGCGGCGGCCTCGAGACCGAGCGTGCGGCCGATCCCGGCGAGGTCGCGGGTGTAGAAGGTCCGCCGCGCCGGATCGTCGGGCGCGGCGAGGGCACCGCGCTCCTCCGGATAGCGGATCAGGCCGGTGACGCTGACGACGCCGTCCACCTGCCCGGCGGCGCGCGTCGCGGGATCGCGCCGGTCCGTGGGAACAAAGCCGCGGTTGACGATCACGGTATCCCCATCGGCCGTCACCAGCGGCGTCAGCACGAAGAAGCCCTGTCCCCGCGGGCGCGTCGCATCGGCCTGACGGCTATCGCCGGCCACATGATAGAGATAGGCCTCCGCATCGTGGCGGAAGCGGCCGGTCACCGTCACTCGGCGGTAGTCGTCGCGCGCGGGGCTCATGCGCGGCCAGGCGTCGCGGCTGGGAAGCGGGATGGCCGGCGCCCGCGTGCGTTGCTCGACCTGTGCCACGAGGCCGTTCTTCCAGGCGAGCCGTGACAGTTGCCAGGTGCCGAGGACGACGAGGATGGCCAAAGCTATCGAAGCGGCGATGCCGGGGACGACGAGGGTCCTGAGCCGGCCGGCGAGGGGCAGGGCGGAACCGGGGGCGGGGCTGCTGGGTGTCGGGGTCATGCTGCGCAGATAGGCGCTGCCTCACTCCCTGTCGAGGCGGACCTCGCTTGCACCATGGCGATATTGCAGCGCGACCATCAGTCCCTTCATCGGTCGCAGCAGGCCGAGACAGACCACCAGCACCAGCGGGCCGAAGATCACCGCATGCACCCAGAAGGGTGGCGAATAGCGGACCTCCACCACCAGGGCCATGGCGCAGATGAGGAATCCTGCGAAGAGGATGACGAAGACCGCCGGGCCATCGCCGGAATCGGCGAAGGCGAAGTCCAGATCGCAGGTGCTGCAGCGCGGCTTCACCGTCAGGAACCCGGCGAAGAGATGGCCCTCGCCGCAGCGTGGGCAGCGGCCGCGAAGGCCGGTCGCGAGGGGAGACTGGTCTTGGTAATAGGTCATGGATGCTCCTAGACGAGCAGAGCCTAGCCTGTCGCTACATCCAAACCAATTTTAACCCTGTCCGGCATTGCAGGTCCGCAGCACCGTTGCTGTCGCTTTTTCCGGGTCTTCCAGACGCTGCGTTAACCGCTTCTTCAAGGCTGACAGGCATTTTCATATCCGATCGCCGCGACGCGTGCGGTTTGAACAAATTTCCGGAACGGTGCCACAAGTATGGCGCCGGCGCTTGGAGCAGTGTGATGGCTGTTGACCTTTCGATGCCGATCCTCGTGGTCGACGATTACAACACGATGATCCGCATCATCCGTAACCTCCTGAAGCAACTTGGCTTCGACGACATCGACGACGCGTCGGACGGCTCGGCCGCTCTCGCGAAGATGAAAGAGAAGAAGTACGGGCTGGTGATCTCCGACTGGAACATGGAGCCGATGACCGGCTACGAGCTCCTCAAGGAGGTCCGCTCCGACGGGTCGCTGTCGCGCACCCCCTTCATCATGGTCACGGCGGAATCGAAGACGGAAAACGTCATCGCCGCCAAGAAGGCCGGCGTGAACAACTACATCGTCAAGCCGTTCAATGCCCAGACGCTGAAGGCCAAGATCGACGCGGTCTTCGCCGACTGATCGGCCTGACCATCGAGCGTTCGGGGCGTCGGCCGTCTTGGCCGGCCTCCGGCAGCCATTCTTGCCGACCGGACGGAGGCCACCGCCACTGTCCCTAAGGAACGGGCGACCATGAAGCAAGTTTCAACCGAACACCTCGACCGCATCGTCCAGTTCATCCGGACGAAGGGCAACGGTGACGTGTCCCTCGGTGACGTCGTCGCTCTCGCCGAGGTGACGGTTGAATCCCTGTCGAGCTTCTTCCGCTCGATCGACATGTCGGTCTATCGCGAGCTCTCGGACATCGCCTCCTTCATCACCAACATGAAGGTCGAGGTTGGTCGCCTGCAGCCGAATGATCTCAAGCACAGCCGCATTCCGGCCGCCGGCATGGAACTCGACGCCATCGTCAAGGCGACCGAAAAGGCCACCGACACCATCATGGGCGCCGCAGAGGAACTGATGGCGGCCGACGCCTCCGATCCCGTCGCCTACAAGGCCATGGTCGACGAGCGCATGATGCTCATCTTCGAGGCCTGCTCGTTCCAGGACATTACCGGCCAGCGCGTCGCCAAGGTCATCGACACGCTCAAGCACATCGAGGCCCGCGTCACCCGCTTCGCCGATGCGATCAGCGCCGCCGATGCCGACGGCTACCTGTCGGACGACGAGCGCCGGCGCGAGGAACGCAAGATGAAGAACATCCTCCATGGTCCCCAGCTCGACGGCGAGGGCGTGGACCAGAGCGATGTCGATGCCCTCTTCGCCAAGCCCGCCAAGAAGGGCTCGAAGCAGACCAGCGACGCCTGATCCTGGCGGCGGTCGCCAGCGGAAGCGGCGACGGCCCTACCAGACCAGCTTGCGCATGACGTGACGGGGGCTCTGTCCCGTCTCCGCGACCAGCGCCGCGAGGCCCTCGGCCCTGACTCCGGCGCCATCCAGCAGCACTTCGGCATGAATGCCTTCCGCGAGGAAGAGGCAGTCATAGCCCATGCGTGCGGCGCCGGCGACGTCGGTGCGCATGGCATCGCCGATGGCAAGAACCCGGCGGTCGTCGGGACGGTGCCCGAGGATGCGCTCGGCATAGCGCCAGCAGGCCTCATAGGCCGGCTCGTAGGGCTTGCCGGCATAGAGCACGTCGCCCCCCATGGACTGGTAGCGGTCGCCGATGGCGCCGGCGCAGAAGATCAGGTCGTGGCCGACCTCCACCACCTTGTCGGGATTTCCGCAGAGGAAGAACAGGTCGCGCGCCTTCATGCGCTCGAGCCGATCCTGATAGTCGTCGGGCGTCTCGGTCCGGTCGTCCACCAGGCCGGTGCAGACCACGTAATCCGCCTCCTCAATGCCGACGAGTCGGGTGTCGATCCCCTCGAAGACGACGAGATCGCGCTGCGGGCCGACATGGTGCACCGGCGCGCCCGGGCGCGTGCGCATGTAATCGCGCGACACGTCGCCCGAGGTGACGATGGCATCATAGGCGGCACGGGGCACGCCGAGACGGTCGAGCTGGCCGACCACCACCGGCGCCTGACGCGGCGCATTGGTGATGAGGATGACCGGAACCCCGCGCCGGCGCATGGCCACCAGCGCCTCGCAGGCGGCGGGATGCGCCTTCATGCCGTTGTGCAGCACGCCCCAGACATCGGAGAACACGAGGTCGTAGCCCTCCGCAATGGCAGAGAGCCCCGTGATGAGCGCGGGCGGGGCGAGAGCGGGAGCGGCGAGGGCGTCGGTCATCAAGCGGGGTTAAGCGGCGGCGGCGGCAGGGTCAAGCGCGCCGCTGCGCCGCCGTCAGGCGAGGGTCGTCGCCGTCAGGAAGGGCAGCAGCGCGGCAAGACAGCCCGCGGGATTTTCCTCCGGGATGAAATGGCCGGAATCGACCGCCTCGCCGGTGGCCTTCGGCGCGAAGACCTTCCAGGCCTCTAGCGGGCTCGCTCCGGTCGAGGGAATGCCGGCATCGCCCCAGACCACATGGGCCGGCACGGCGATGATGCGGCCCGCCGCCTTGTCGGCCATGTCGGCGGCAAGATCCACGGTGGCGCCGGCGCGATAGTCCTCGCAGCAGGCATGGATGCGCGAGGGGTCGTTGAAGAAGTCGCGGTAGTGCTGCAGGGCGCGGTTGTCATAGGCGTCGAGCGTGCCGGTCTTGGTCCACAGCGACAGCTTCTCCTCGAGATAGGCAGTGGGATTGCGCCCGATCTCCGCCTCCGGAACCCCGTCCGGTCCCGACAGGAAGATCCAGTGCTCGGTCTTCGGCGACGGCGCGGCGCGGATGCGCTCCCACATGACGAGGGTTGGCACGATGTCGAGGAGCGCGATGCGCTCAAGCCGGCCGGGATGGTCGAGCGCCATGCGATAGGTCACCCGGGCGCCGCGGTCGTGCCCGCAGGCCATGAAGCGGACATGGCCGAGCGCCTCCATGACCTCGATCAGGACTTGCGCCATGTCGCGCTTGGCATAGGGGAAATGGTCGTCGCCGCCGCGCGGCGCCGTCGACCAGCCGTAACCGGGCAGGTCCGGCATGACGATGCTGAACCGCTTCGACAGTTCGGGCGCGATCCTGTGCCACTCGACATGGGTCTGCGGAAAGCCGTGGATCAGCAGCAGCGGCGGCCCCGCCCCGCCGGAGCGCGCGAAGATCTGGCCGATGGACGTGTCGATCCAGTGCGATTCGAAACCGGGGAACAGATCGAAGCTGGACATGGGCGCTCCTGGGTCATCGCCGGAAGCGAGCATAGCCGATTTCGCCGGCCGCGGCCCGGTTCAGTTCTGCCCGGTCGTCCGCTCGCGCGCCACCGCCTGCCAGCCGATGTCGCGGCGGCAGAAGCCACCCGGCCAATCGATGAGGTCGACGGCGCGATAGGCCTTCTCCTGCGCCTCCGTCACGGTGCGCCCGGTGGCAGTGACGGCGAGGACGCGGCCGCCGGCGGCCACAATCTCACCGTCCTTCACCGCCGTTCCCGCGTGGAAGACCTCGACGCCCGGCAGTTCGCGCGCCCGGTCGATGCCACGGATGACGCTGCCCTTTTCCGGTGTCCCCGGATAGCCTTTTGCCGCCATGACGACGGTGAGCGCGGCCTCGTCGTACCAGCGGGCACTCATGGTGCGGAGCTGGCCATCGGCGGCCCCGAGCAGCAGCGTCAGGAGATCGTCCTTCAGCCGCATCATCAGCACCTCGCATTCGGGATCGCCGAAACGGCAATTGTATTCGATCAGCTTCGGCCCCTCCGCCGTGATCATCAGGCCGGCGAAGAGCACGCCCTTGAACGGCCGGCCCCTGGCCTTCATCGCGGCAAGGGTCGGCCGGATGATCTCCGCCATCGTGCGCTCGACCATGGCAGGCGTCATCACCGGCGCCGGCGAATAGGCGCCCATGCCGCCGGTATTCGGCCCGGTATCGCCGTCGCCGACCCGCTTGTGGTCCTGCGCCGTGGCGAGCGCCAGCGCCGTCTCGCCGTCGCAGAGGGCGAAGAACGAGGCCTCTTCGCCGGTCATGAATGCCTCGACGACCACCGCCGCGCCGGCTGCCCCCATGCCGCCCTCGAACATCATGTCGACGGCCGCCAGCGCCTCGTCGAGGGTCATGGCGACGACCACGCCCTTGCCGGCGGCCAGCCCGTCCGCCTTGACGACGATCGGCGCGCCCATGTGGCGCACATAGTCCTTTGCCGGGCCGGCCGCGGTGAAGCGCTCATAGGCGGCGGTGGGGATTGCGAACTCCCGGCAGAGATCCTTGGTGAAGCCCTTCGAGCCCTCGAGTTCGGCTGCCGCCCGGGACGGGCCGAAGACCTTGATGCCGGCGGTCGTGAGGTCGTCGGCGATCCCGGCCACGAGCGGCGCCTCGGGCCCCACCACCACAAAGGTGATGGCGTGGCGGCGGCAATAGGCGATCACGGCGGCGTGGTCGGTGACATCGATGGCCGCGAGCGTCGCGACCTCGGCAATCCCGGGATTGCCCGGTGCGCAATGCAGGGCGGTCAGCAGCGGGCTCGCCGACAGCGCCCAGGCGAGGGCATGTTCGCGGCCGCCGCCGCCGATCAGAAGCACGTTCATGGCTGTCTCCGCCCGGTAGCCGGCGTCCTGCACGCCGCCGATGCAGACCGCCCCTTCAACCCTCGTCCCGCAGCGTCTAGACAAGAGTGCCCCGTCCGGCAACGGATTCGCTGCGCATGACCGATGTCGTCCCGTCCAACACGCCCGAGATCTCGGTTTCGGACCTCTCCGCCGCCATCAAGCGGACGGTGGAGGACGCCTTCGGCTATGTGCGCCTGCGTGGCGAGGTCTCCGGCTTCAAGGGCCCGAGCGGCTCGGGGCACTGCTATTTCCGCCTCAAGGACGAGGGCGCCGCCATCGAGGCGGTGATCTGGAAGGGCACCTATGGGCGGCTGAAGTTCAAGCCGCAGGAGGGCCTCGAGGTCATCGCCACCGGCCGCGTCACCACCTTTCCCGGCTCATCCAAATACCAGGTGGTGATCGAGAGCCTGGAGCCGGCCGGTGTCGGCGCCCTCATGGCGCTGCTGGAAGAGCGACGCAGGAAGCTCGCGGCCGAGGGCCTGTTCGACGCCGCCCGCAAGCGCGCCTTGCCCTACCTGCCGCAGGTCATCGGGGTCGTCACCTCGCCGACCGGCGCCGTCATCCGCGATATCCTGCACCGCCTCGCGGACCGCTTCCCCCGCACCGTCCTGGTCTGGCCGGTGCGTGTCCAGGGCGAGGGCAGCGCCGCCGAGGTGGCGGCGGCCATCCGCGGCTTCAACGCCATCGGCCCCGACGACGACCTGCCGCGCCCGGACGTCATCATCGTCGCCCGCGGTGGCGGTTCGCTGGAGGACCTCTGGGGTTTCAACGAGGAGATCGTCGTCCGCGCCGCCTTTGACAGCGCCATTCCGCTGATTTCGGCGGTGGGCCACGAGACCGACACGACCCTCATCGATTTTGCCGCCGACCGCCGCGCGCCGACGCCGACCGCCGCCGCCGAGATGGCCGTGCCGGTGCGCGCCGACCTCGTGGCCGAAACGACGGGCCTCGGCCGGCGGCTCGCCCTGTCGATCGCCCGCGGCATGGAGGGTCGGCGCACCGAATTGCGTGGCGCGGCCCGCGCCCTGCCCGATGCCGAGCGCCTGCTGGAGACGGCGCGTCAACGCCTCGACACGGCCTCCGAACGGCTCCCCAATGCGCTCGCGGCCAATGCGAGCGCCCATCGGACGCGGCTGGTCCGCGCTGCGGGGCGGCTGGCGCCGGCCTTGCTGGCCGGGAGGATCGCCCGCTCCCGGGACCGGATCGACACGCTGGCGGCGCGCGCTACCATGTCTCTGGCGCAACGGGCCGAACTGCGCCGCCAGGCCTTCACGACCTTCTCGGACAGGCTGTCGCGTTCGCTCGGCGTCTATGGCAGGACCCAGGCCGACCGGATCGCGCGGTCGCGCGAACGCCTCGACAACCTCCACGCCCGCGCGCCCCGGGCCTTTGCCCTGATCCTGAGCCGCAGCCGGGACCGGCTCGCCGGCGCCGACAAGCTCCTTGCGGCTCTCTCCTACCAGGGCGTGCTGGCGCGCGGCTTCGCCCTGGTGCGCGACGGTGAGGGTCGTCCGCTGCGCAGCGCCAGCACGATCACGCCGGGCATGGCGCTCGCGCTGGAATTCGCCGACGGCCGCGTCCGCGCGACCGCCGAGGGCGAGGCACCGCCCGCCGCATCGAAGCCGGCACGGGCTGCCGAGCCGAAGGGTCGCAAGAGCGGCGAGGGGCAGGGAAGGCTGTTCTAAAGCTCGGCTATTGCAGCGTCTGCTCGGCGATCCAGGTCTTCACCGCCCGCAGCGCATCATGCGGCGTCTCGGCAAGGCCGAGGGCCGATTTCCAGACCGTCAACTGGCCGTCGGCGCTGGTGCCGCGCGTGCAGATGTCGAGGCAGCGTACAAGGTCCTCGCCGCAGCCGAGCGCTTCGGCATCCTCCTCCAGCAGCGTCACCGTCTCCTGCACGAGGTCGGCGATGGAGACGGTTTCGCGCCGCTCCTCGTCGACGAAGGAGCCGTGGATGCCGTAGCGCTGGGCCCGCCACTTGTTCTCCTGCGCCACCGCCCGTGACAGCGGCGAGAGATCGGAGCGATAATCGGGATGGCGGATGAGATAGCGCACCATCGACCGGTACAATGCGGCTATCGCCATGGAATCGTCGAGGTTGGTGCAGGAATCGGGCGCCCGCAGTTCCAGCGTCGGGAAGCGGCGCGAGGGGCGCACGGCCCACCAGACATAGCTCGAATCCTGGATGATCCGCGCCTCGACCAGAAGCGAGACATAATCGTCGTATTCGGCCTGGGTCTTGAACATTTCGGGCAGGCCGGTGCGCGGCAACTCGTCATAGGCAGCGAGCCGGTAGCCCATCAGACCCGTCGCCCGCGCCTGCCAGAACGGCGAGGAGGTCGACAGGGCGATGATGAGCGGGATGGTCGGCATCAGCCGGCCCATCACGTCGATGCGCCGCGACAGGTCCTCGAACTCGGCATGGACATGCATGCCGCAGACGATGTTGCGCTGCCCGAGCATCTGCAGGTCGTGCATGACGCTGTCGTAGCGCGGCGCGTCGCTGGCGCGTTGGGTCGCCCACATGGCGGTGGGATGGGTGCCGGACGCGAGCACGGCAAGCCCGTGGCGCGCCGCCACCTCGCCGAGCGTGCCGCGCATGGCCTGCAACTCGTTGCGCGCCGCGGCGGCGGAGGAATGGACGGAACTCGTCAGTTCGATCTGGGACTGCAGCATCTCGCTGCCGACCCTGTCGCCGAGCCGGTCCTTGGCGGCGCTGAAGAACCCCTGTGGCATGCGCCGCATCACGGCCTTGGTCTCGGCATCGACGACGAAAAATTCTTCCTCGATGCCAAATCGGCGGGTGTCCGACATGTTGGTCTCCATGAACCGACGTCGGAAAGATCGACGTCACGTGATGGTTGCAGCGGGCGAGAAGCGGCCGCTCGCCGGGGCGCCCCTCCCAGTCCGGGGCGCTGGCCGGTGCCTCCGAGGCTGTCGGGCGGAGGGGCGAAAATGTGGCCCGATCCGGTCACGAGACGCCACGATTTCGTAACATATTGAAAGATCGCGTGAACTTAATTCCGTTGACTTCGGCACGAAAAGCCGTCGTCGGCGCCGTCGCGGGGCCTTGGACGCGCTGCCTCGTGGCGGCGGCGCGCGGCTCAGTGCCAGTCGCCGAGGCTCGCCTGGACCACTGCCAGCGCCGCCACCGCCGCCGTATCGGCCCGCAGGATGCGCGGTCCGAGCGACAGGGCGAGCGTGCGCGGCCGTCGGGTGATGAGGCTGCGCTCCTCATCCGAGAAGCCGCCTTCAGGGCCGATGAGGACGGCGATACCGCCAGCCGTTCCCGCTGTCTGCAGGGCCGCGATCGGGTTCGCCACCGCCGCGCCCTCGTCGCAGAAGACGAGGAGACGGTCGGCGGGCAGGGCGGCGAGGGCTGTCGCAAGAGGCTGTGTCTCATCGCAGGCGGCAACGGTCAGGATGCCGCATTGTTCCGCCGCCTCCACCGCATTGGCCTTCATGCGGTCGAGATTGACCCGCGCCGCCTGGGTATGGCGGGTGATGACGGGAACGAGGCGCGAGACGCCCATCTCCACAGCCTTCTGCACCATGTAGTCGAGGCGGGCATGTTTCAGCGGCGCGAAGAGCAGCCAGAGGTCGCAGGCCTCCGGCTGCGGCCGCAACCGTGCCTCGACGACCAGGTCCAGACCCTTCTTGCCATTGCGCTGGAGGCGGGCGGCCCATTCGCCGTGGACCCCGTCGAAGACGGCGATGCGGCCACCTTCGTCGAGCCGCATCACGTTGAGGAGATAATTGGCCTGGTCGCGGTCACAGGACAGGACGGCGTCAGCTGCGAGGGGGCCGGCCACGAACAGCCTGATCGCCTTGAAATCATAAGCCGCCATGATCCGGTCCTGTTCTGCACGACCATTCGCGGTCGCTGCCTGCCCCGCCCCGCGGCCGTTGACGGTCCCCTGCGGGGACCCGCCGTCACATTGCCACGATGCTGACGGATTGATATGTAACGTCTCGATTTCACTCAACCTCGCTCGCTCTGCGGACGTGTTCAGGGGCCGAACGATGTACCGTCGCCACGCGTTGAAGACATCCCTGGCCGTTCTCGGTCTGACCGCCGTCCTGGCGGGCGGCAGCGCGTCGCAGGCCAATGAGATCTGCCAGGCCGAGTTCCAGCCGATGATCGCCGCGCACCAGGAGGTCATGAAACAGACCCAGGCAGCGATTCCTCGCGGCCGCCCGACGACCTTCGAACAGGCCAAGGCCAATGCCCAGCGCGCCTGCCAGGCCCTGACCACCGCGCAGGCCTCCTTCCGCCGGTTGCAGCAGTGGATGACCACAAACGCCGATTTCTGCCGCCTGCCGGAGCAGATCATGAACGACGTCAATACCGGCGTCGCCAATATCACCCGCAACCGGACCCAGGCCTGCAACGGCGTCGCCCAGCTCGAGCGCCAGCGCCGCCAGGCCGAGGCAGGCGGCGGCAATCCCTTCGCGCCCAATGCCGGCCGCCGGCCGCAGCTCGACCTGCGCACGCCCGGCGCGCTCTGATCCCGCGATGACCGCCGCCGACGGACGGGTCGCCGACGCGGTTCGCGGCTCCTGGGTCGATACCCACGCGCCCCTCGCCTGGCGGCCCTATCTCCGGCTCGCCCGTGCCGATCGGCCCATCGGTTCCTGGCTCCTGCTGCTGCCCTGCTGGTGGTCGGCGGCCTTTGCCGCGCTGGCGGCGGGACAGCCGCTCCCCAACCTCTGGCACATGCTGCTCTTCGCCGTCGGCGCCGTGGCGATGCGTGGCGCGGGCTGCACCTATAACGATCTCGTCGACCGCGACATCGACGGCATGGTCGAGCGCACCCGGTCGCGGCCGCTGCCCTCGGGCCAGGTCACGGTGCGGCAGGCGAAGCTCTTCCTCGCGGCGCAGATCGGCCTCGGCGCGCTGGTCCTGCTGGCGCTCTGGCAGCCCTTCGCCTGGGCGGTCGGCATCGCCTCCCTCGCGGTCGTGGCAGTCTATCCCTTCATGAAGCGCATCACCTCCTGGCCCCAGTCGGTGCTCGGCCTCGCCTTCTCCTGGGGGGCTCTGATGGGCTGGGCAGCGGCCTTCGGGCGGCTCGATACCGCCGCGATCCTGCTCTATGGCGCCTCCATCCTCTGGGTCATCGGCTACGACACGATCTATGCCCACCAGGACCGCGAGGACGACGCCATCGTCGGGGTCAAGTCGACGGCGCTGCTCTTCGGCGAGAAGACCCCGCTCTACCTGTCGCTGTTCTATGCCGCGGCCGTGGGGCTCTTCGGCGCCGCGCTCTGGAACCTGTCGGCGCCCGTGCTCGCCTATGCCGGGCTCGCTGCCTTCGCCGTCCACCTCGCCTGGCAGGTCCGTTCCCTCGACATCGCCAACCCGGATCTCTGTCTGAGGCTGTTCAAATCGAACCGCGATGCCGGCCTGATCTTCCTGGCCGGCCTGATGGCGGCCGCGCTTCTCGCCGCCTTCACCTGAGCTTGTCGGAACGCCGCGCCGCGACCAGGTCCGCTACCGCGGCGTCGCCCGCCTCCTCCGATGCTGCCAGGCCCGCGATCACGCCGTCCACATCCGCGGCCGGCCGGTTCTGGCTCATCTTCATCTTGGCGTCGAAGGAGGAGACGGCAAACCGCATGCCGACGATCGCCCGCATCTGCATGGCGAGGAAATCGTCCGGCGCATCCGCCATCGCCCAGGGATGCTCGCGTCCGGCCTCGTGGCGATCCGTCAGGTCGGCGAGGTTCTCGCGCAGGAAGTCGCCATCATGCGGCCAGAACACATGTCCACGGACATGGACACTGGCATAGTTCCACGTCGGCACCACCTTCGCGGTTTCCTTCTTGGTGGCGTACCACGACGGCGTGACATAGGCCTGCGGGCCGGAAAAGACGAGCAGCGCTTCGGCCCCGGAATCGGTGTTCTGCCAATGGGGATTGGCCCGGGCGATATGCCCGAAAAAGGCCGCGCCGGCTGTCGCCTCGCGCTTCAGGATCACCGGCAGATGGGTCGCGAAAAGCCCCTGCCGACCATGGGTGACGAGAAGGGCGAAGGGATGGGCGCTGCAGAAGGCCATGACCTCGGCCTCCTCACCCATCGCGAACAAGGGGGGCACATACACGGGTGCGAACCTTCTGCCGGAAAAACAAGACGGCCGGAACGATAGGATCATCGTTCCGGCCGGTCCAATGGAACATCGTCATGGGGCCGATATGCCCCACTGATCAGGCGGCGCGCACCTCGGCGACGAAGGACTTCAGCGCGTCCTCGATGCTGGCCGAGCAGCCAGCCAGACGGCGGCTCGCCTCGTTCACCTCGGCCGCGGAGCGTCCGGTGCCGGAGGCGGCACCGCTGACGTCGAGGATCGAACGACGCGCCAGATCGGCATGGCCGTTGGCCTGGGAGATGGCCCGCGAGATCTCGGCCGTGGAGGCCTGCTGCTCGTCCACCGCGGCGGCGATGGCCGTGGTGATGTGGTCCATCGAGCCGATCGTCTCGGTGATGACACCGATCGCCTGGACGGTGGCATTGGTGGCCGCCTGCATCCGGCTGACCTGGGCGGCGATCTCTTCGGTCGCCTTGGCGGTCTGGCCGGCGAGTTGCTTCACCTCGGAGGCGACGACGGCGAAGCCCTTGCCGGCCTCGCCCGCGCGGGCCGCCTCGATCGTCGCATTGAGGGCGAGCAGGTTGGTCTGCTCGGCCACGGCATTGATCAGGCTGATCACCTCGCCGATCTTGCGCGCCGCACCGTCGAGTTCGGCGACACGCGAGCCGGTTTCGCCCGCTTCCTTGACTGCCCTGCCGGCAACTTCGGACGAGGCCGACACCTGGCGGCCGATCTCGGTGATCGAGGCGGCGAGCTGATGGGCGGCGCTCGCCACCGCATGCATGTTGGCCGTGGCCTCGTCGGTGGCTCCCGATGCATTGGTGACCTTGCCCGCCATGGAGGCCGAGGCCGAATCGAGTGCCGAGGCGCTGGTGTCGAGACCGCTGACAGCGGCATTCGCGTCGGCGATGCGGGCCGCCATGGTCTTCTCGTAGCCGGCGACCGCCGCTTCGAGCCTGCGGCCACGGTCGGCCCTTGCTTCCGCCTCGGCGAGGCGTTCGCTCTCGGCCGTCTTGGCCTCGCGGGCATTGTCGCGCAGGACCAGCAGGGCGCGCGTCAGGTCGCCGATCTCGTCGCTGCGGGCGGAGGCGGCGATCGGGGTTTCGAGGTCACCGGCCGCGACCCGCTCAAGCGACTTGGTCGCCGCGACCAGTGGCTTCACCGACCGCCGTACGACGAAGGCTGCGAGACCGCCGAGCACCACGACGATGGCGAGCAGGGCGGCGACCATGCCGTAGAGCGTCTGAAGCGCCTCGGCTTGCATGTCTGCGGTGGGAAGGCCGATGAACAGCACGCCGATGACCCGCCCGGCCGAGTCGAGGACAGGCTGATAGGCCGTGTAGAAGGACCGACCGAACAGCGTCGCCGGACCGTAATAGGGCTGGCCGGCCTTCAGCGGTGTCTGCGCCGGATGGTCGGCGGCGAGCGCCGTGCCGACGGCCCGGTCGCCGTTCTCCCTCTTCACATTGGTGGTGCGGCGGATGAACTGGCCCTTGTCGTCGGTGACGAAGATGGTGGCGACCCCGCCGACCGCCTGAACCGTGCGGTCGACGATGGAATGGTCGCTGAAGGTCGGCATCGCGCCGGCTCGCAGATCCGTCACCCGGTCGGCGACGACCGCGAAGCGGCTGTCGGCATGGCTCATCGCGAAGAGAACCGTCAGGCTGCGCAGATTGGTCTGCGCATCGCGCTGAGCCTCCTCGTTGTTGCGCGACTGGATCAATGACCAGCCGGCGACCACTGTGATGATGGCGGTGATGGCGAGAAGGAGAATCACGAAGGCGACGGACTTGCCGCCGATCTTGAGTGCCGGAAGGCGGGAGAGCATGGAAAGCCGTCCTTGAAAATGAATGGTGTCCAAGTAGGACGGCTGTGTAGTTAAAATCAGATCAACATGAGGGGGATGTGGTTCCAAATTGTTCTGGTTTGGGGGAAAAACCTCCGAATCAGTCGCGATCGAGGACCATGCGGGCATCCCGGCTGTCCTGATCCATCTGCGCGATCAGGGCGTCGAGGGAGTCGAACTTGGCTTCGCCGCGGATATAGCTGGCGAAGACGATGTCGAGTTCGCGGTCATAGAGGCTCTCGCTGAAGTCGAAGACATGGACCTCGAGCAGCGGCGCGCCGTTGTCGAAGGTCGGGCGGCGACCGAAGCTCGCCACACCGTTGAGCCAGCGCCCCGCGAGGCCGACCTTCACCGCATAGATGCCGTGGCGCAGGCCGCAGGCGGGATCGAGCCGCAGGTTCGCCGTCGGATAGCCGAGCGTGCGGCCGCGCTTCTCGCCGTGGATGACGGTCGCCGAGACGAACCAGGCATGGCCCAGCTGGCCGTTGGCTTCGCCCATATCGCCGGCAGCGAGGGCCTGGCGGATCGCCGAGGACGAAATGGTGCCCCTGGCGCTGTCGAGCGCCTCGACCTGGACCACGCCGAACCCCTTGGCGCGCCCCGCCTGCCGCAGGGTTTCGACATGGCCGCCGCGCCGCGCGCCATAGTGGAAATCTCGCCCGACGATCACTTCGGCGGCGCCAAGCCAGTCGACGAGCAACTCGGTCTCAAAGGCGTCGGCGGAGGTTTCCGCAAGGATCCGGTCAAAGGGCAGAACCGCGAGCGCATCGATCCCGAGTCCGGCCAGCAGGCGGGCCTTGGCGGTGGCGTCGCTGAGACGGAACAGTGGGACGTCCGGTTGAAAATAGGCGCGCGGATGCGGCTCGAACGTCATGACCACCACCGGCCGCCCGTCGGCCGTCGCCCGGGCCGCCGCTACGACATGTTTGTGACCGCGATGCACGCCGTCGAAATTGCCGATGGCGACGACCGCGCCGCGCAGCGAGCCCGGCACGGATTCGCCGCGGGCCAGGACCGGAAAGGCGGTGGTCGGCCGTGGCGGCGGCAGGATCAGGGACATGATGGGAGCGGGGCTTCGATGGGCATGGGCTTGGCGCGGCGGACCCTGCCGACGCAGGCCTGGCCCGTCAAGCAGCCTGTGCGGGCTCAGGCCGCGGCATCGAGTTCGGCGCGCGAGGGAACCCGGACCCAGGCCTCGCCCTCAAGGACCACCGCGGCATCCACGGCGCATTCGCAAACGAGGCGCGCCCGCTGCCGACCCGGGATCAGTTCGGCCACCTCGACATGGACCCTGACGACGTCGCCGATCTTCACCGGCGCCCGGAAGTTCAAGGTTTGCGACAGGTAGACGGCCCCAGGGCCCGGCAGGCGCGTGCCGATCACAGCCGAGATGAGGCTGGCGGTATAGAGGCCGTGGGCGATGCGCTGCCCGAACCGGGTCTTGGCGGCATAGACATCGCAGAGATGGATCGGGTTCTGGTCACCGGAAATATCGGCGAAACCGACCACATCCTGGTCTGTCACGGTCTTCAGCACCATTTCGGACAGGCCGGGCCTCAGGTCCTCATAGGCGAGGGACCGGATGGAGCGGATCGGCATGGGCGCACCTCCTTCGCAGGCGCAACATTCGCCAGCGGGATGATGCAACGCAATAAGACAATCTGCTGAAGGCGCCATGGGTCCGGCAGATCGCGCCACTGTCCTGTGGGGAAGCGCGCCTGAGCCGGTTCGCCGCATGGAAATGCGAGACGAATCAGCGTCGCCCATTGCATTCTCAGGCACGGTTCAGCGGCCAACGGATCACATTCGGCTCAACATGCCCCGATCGGGTTCCTATTTCATCGCGCTCTGCATGGTGGCGATCGCCGGGTCGGCGTCGGTGCTCGCCTTCACCGTGGGAGCGGTCGGCGCGGGATCGGCGACCGCTGTCGGTCTCGCGTTGCTGCTCGCCATGGTCATTGGCCATTTCGGCGGCCAGATCGGCGCCGACAGAGCCGCCGCCGATGCCCGTTTCGCCGAGCTGACGCGCGCGAGTGGCGAGGCGACCCGCAATCTCGCCGAACTCACCGATCGGTTCGAGCGGTTCGAGGCACTGGCGCAAGACCGGTCGCGCCCGGCGACAGACCCGCTCGTGGCGGAGGTCGGCGAACTTGGCGCCATCGTCAAGCAGTTCGCCGAAACCCTGCAGCTGCACGAGGAGGCGATCCTCCAGTCCGCCGGCTACGGCCCGGAAACGGCCCCAGCCGCCCCGCCGGTTCCCGCGGCCCCGACGCAGGCTGCCGTCGCCCGCGAGGCGCCCCCTCCGCCGCCGCCCGTCCAGGTCCTGCAGCGGCAGGCTGCCCAGCTGCGCCGCCAGGCCGAGGCGCGCCAGCCTGCCGCGGACTTGCCGGAGGTGTTCGCCGGTCTCGCGCGCTCCGACGCCATCCGCCTCATCGACGAGGCCATCTCGGCCAAGCGCTATGAGCTCTTCCTGCAGCCCATCGTCACCCTGCCGCAGCGCAAGGTGCGCTCCTATCAGGCCTCGGTGCGCCTGCGCACGGCCGATGGCGAGCTGCTGCTGCCGGAGGACTATCGCAGCCTCGCTGACGATGCCGGCCTCATGCCGGGGCTCGACGCCGAGGTGCTCGGCCGCTGCGTGCAGATCGTCCGCCGCCTGACCGCCCGCAACCGCGACGTCGGCCTGGTCTGCGACCTCTCCGGGTCCTCGCTGGCGGATGCGGCCTTCGCCACCGAACTCATCGCCTCGCTCGAGGCCTCGCGCAGCATCGCCGGCTCGCTGGTGCTCGGCTTCAGCCAGGCGGCCGTGCGCGCGATGAATGCGCTGGACGTCGAAACCCTGCGCAGCCTCTCCGACAAGGGCTTCCGCTTCGCCATGGATGGCGTCCGCGACCTGCGTATCGAGCCGCGCGACCTGGCCGACAAGGGCATCCGCCTGGTCAAGGTGCCGGCATCGCTGATGATCGCACGTTCCGCCGAGACCGGCTCGGCCATCCATGTCGCCGATCTCTCCGGCCTTTTCCTGCGCTACGGGATCGATCTCGTGGTCGAGGATGTCGAGACGGAGGCGGTTGTCGTCGACCTGCTGGACTACGAGGTGAAGCTTGCGCAGGGCGCACTCTTCTCACAGCCGCGTCCGGTGCGCGCCGAGGTCATGTCCACGGCCGAGCCCGCTTCGGCGACGGTTC
>JAIEPJ010000067.1 GCA_019749835.1 Phreatobacter sp.
CGGTAAGCATATAGGAATAGGAGCCGTGGCGCGACAGGCCGGTCAAGGCCGCCGGATTTCAAACTGAGACACTACCCACCGCCTGTTACCGACTGAACGAATGGCTTGGTGACGCCCAGGCCATGGAGCAACGGGCTATCACGATGCTCGATGCGGTTAAGCCTGCAGTCAATCCCTTCCGCCAGCACGTCCCGCCAGACGCGTCTTGCGCCAAAGGTGCGCGCTGAGCCGATGAAGCTCGCCCGTACCTTGGCGCCGATCTCCTCATCCTCCATGCTGCGCTGGCTGGGCTTCCGGCTTAGCGATGGTTGGAAGCCCGACCGCGACACATCCAGCGCTTCGCAAAGCCATGCCGCCGGCCAGATCCCCCGGTGCTCCGCAATGAGCGCAAAACTCATGCCACGTCGTTCGCGAAGTAGGCTACGGCCATTGTTGGGATGTCACGCTCCGCCTTGAGATTAGCGACCTCCTGCCACGGTTTCTCGATCTCGAGCTGCTCCGGCTTGATCTGACCATGACCCGGAAAGGCCTGGCAGGGATCGGACGCCAGCTCCCGCACCCACTTGCGCAGCACGTTCTCCTGCACGTCGAGATCGCGCGCTGCCTGAGCGACCGATACACCCCGCTCCTTGATCAGCCGAACCGCCTCAACTTTGAACCCCCGCGAAAACTTTCGTCGTTGCAACTCCCACCTCCGGCTTCATGAAACACCCATTCTCGGGGTCCACGAAACCTGCAGCAGACGAATGGCTCCATCCTACTTGGAAGTTGAAGCATCCGGCAAAACCGGGGCGGCTCACTGCGGCACTCGCGTTGATCCCTTCACCGGTGCTCACAATCCTCCCTTCAGCTCCATCAAGTCAAGCGTCAAGCGGCGGGAGGTCTCCACCGCAATATCCCGCTCTATCCTCATCTGGTCGCGCTCATCCCTGAGTTTTCGAAGCACGTCACTGGTAGAGGATGGCTTTTTGGGGAGACCGTCGGACGATTGAATCTCACGAAGTCTGGCAATAACCGATTCAATCGGAAACTTGTACAGGTAACTCCGAGCGTAGCCTGCTTCCTCCGCAAGCGATGTCATATCGATCTTGACCTGATTTCCCTCTTTAATGCGCCTCTGCACCAAGCGGTTGAGCGCCGTCATGAATATCATTTCAGCGCGCTCTCGTGACGCCGGCTTTTTTTTCCTGATCATCGTCAGCTCCGTTGAACCAGCTTAGCACAAGATCGCATGCCTCGATCCGTCGAGACAGGACGTATCTGAGATGATCATTGGGAAGGCGCCCTTCCTTCGCGTCGACAAGTTCGCTCTTCCTCCGTTCCCAGAATGGAAGGTGATGGGGTGCAACAGCGAAGTTCTTGCACGACCTGCAGAGGTCTGGTGTTCTTCGTCCAAAAGCGGGGGTGATCCGTGCTTCGTGGGCTAGGACGCAGCTCGCGCCATCGGTCCGAAATACGCAGAAGCCGAAATGCGACTCGAACAGGCTGAGGCTGGTCCGCTTCGCCATCTCCGCGCAGTACGACCGCTTGCTCGCCTCGTCCAGATTACTGAGGCGTGGCCGGATTGATGCTGCGAGCCTAGACAATGCCTGTTCGACGGGTCCTGCCACGCGGAGCTCCCCGGAAATAACATCAGCGATGAATGAGCCTGCCTGTTCGATAGCCACATTGGTCCATTGATCCAACGTGCCGGGGTTGGGTTTGATGTAAGCTCTTTCCGTCGTCGCCATGGACAAATGCTGGAGGTGATTGCTTAAGGCTGGTAGCAGTTCCGGATTCATCCGGAACATGTACCTGGAAAACGACTTGCGCCAGACCTGCGCGGTCACCGCTTGTCCCAGGCTCAGATCGGGGCCAAGCGCCTCCTGGACCAGGTTAGCCTGGTGATCCCTCAGCAGGTCAGAATAGACCCCTGTCAAGTCCCACATGCTGTCGATGTGGACGAACAACTCATCCTTAAAATGAATGACACGCCAGCTATGAAACAGTTGAGCAATCAGCGCGACGGCCTCTACCGGCGGGGGATAATAACTTGTGCCCACTGGCCGCAATCCGAAAACCCATTCAGCGGGTTCGGGCACATCCCTGTTCTTATAGATGCATCCGTGTAGCCTGAAAATTTCGAACATGCCGTCACTGGTCAGAGACGTTGTGACACAGCCCAGCTCCATCGGACTGCAACCTTCAGGATGATCCACTTCAGACGAGTAGCGAAGGCCGGCGAGTTCCGATGGCCTAATCGCGATAAGCGCGTGAATGACGACCGCCGCGGCAGCAACGAGCCTGCTGACATGACCCCGGAAGGCCTTGGCCAGACCGGCATCCAGGCTTGCGCCCTCGCCGTTGAGGAACTCCCGCCAGCCTGCCTCCTCCAGAAGTTCGTCGTAGTTGGAAAAAACCTCGGCGTCGCGCCTCTCGACAACGAGGTTCAACAGCTCGACCGTCCTACAAGCGGCCTTCGAGCTAACAAGCGAGTACGCGTGATTGACAACCCTCGCGAAAATAGGGTCGGGAAGTTCGCGGACCGATCCAGAGGCGACAAGCGCCATCCGGTCTGCGAGTTTGATCGGCGTTAGACTTCCAAAGGGATCTTCTTCCGCGGGGGCTGGCAGTCCCACCCCTTTCAGCGCTTGTCTCGCGTGATGGATTACGCTGATAACGGATAGGTAGCTTACGATACCCCCAGTGGTCCTTGGGCGCCGATCGTGTTTATAATTCCATTCTTTAGAATTCTCCGTATCTTCTTGCGCGTCTAATCCTTCGGCCATCCATTCCGCCAGCGAACGTCTGTACAGCGCGATATTCTCAGGGGTCACGCAGGAAAAGTCGCGGTAGCCATTTGTGGTCATCCACCTGACAAAGAAGAACAACTTATTGTGGATGTTTTTGATAGAGTTGTATTTGGGCGCGCTCTTCGACGGCGGCGAAGCTAGCCAGCACCAAATGATCCGCCGGCAGCTATCGAGAAGTTCAACGTTTGCGGGGTCTGTCAGTAAAGAACCGTTGCCTATCGGCGTCCGCCAGTCGATGCGGTATGAGGCATTTGCCAGCCCCGGCGTCTCTCGCGGAAAACTCCACCGCGACCCGTTCCACCGACTGCCTCCGGGCAAGCGGGCATTTCGCAACTCATCGATCGTCCAGTTCTGAAACTGGGTTAGCGCGGTTCGGCTAGTCATGGAGGAAATCCGCATCAACGGGTTTTCGAACCGTCCGGATCCTCGACGCCCCAGCGAGCACCTCGATGGGAAAGCGCGGCAGCCAGACACTTTCGAGGGCGTCGAGCTGC
Organism: Phreatobacter sp.; assembly: GCA_019749835.1. Taxonomy (GTDB): domain Bacteria; phylum Pseudomonadota; class Alphaproteobacteria; order Rhizobiales; family Phreatobacteraceae; genus Phreatobacter. The sequence continues at coordinate 3,287 of JAIEPJ010000067.1, forward strand.
TGACGCCAAAAAATAACCCGCCGGGGATCGGCGTCCTGGCGACCTATCCAAGTCCTGATCGCATCCGACAACAAAACAAGATCACAGGCAGACGACGGAAGCGAAACATCGACGCAAGCCTGCGGACAAGTCGGACAGGAGCCGTAGGCCGCACACATGCCCGGTAGCTGCAATAGATCTTCTGGTGGCCGGTACGGATCGAGACACGCGAACCCTGGGGTTGCCCCCGAGAGAGTTGCCATTGGTCGATCCCGCGAGTCTCTTCGCATGTCGGTCCGCGCATCGCGGAGCCTTCTCTCCATCGCTTCGCCGAGCATCTCCTGCCGCGGACCTTTTGTATGGTCACGGCTGTAATCTTCTGTTGTGCGCGAACCACGATGGCCCATGACGCGCTGCACGGTTGGGACATCGTCTCCAGAAACAGCAAACGCGAGATTAGAGAAGCTGGCCCGCATAGTCCGCAAAGTGAGGCCCTCTATGCCGGCGCGTCTACCGAAGTCCGCAAGCATGCGATTTTCGGCGCCATTCTTCTGTGGCTCGAACGGGCGCACACGCCCCTGACCGGCCCCCATCGTCCTTTCAAACAAGAAAAGACTATCCTTGTCCTGAGGGAGGGCTCGTTCTCGTGCCAGGGAAGTGACAAACTCAATCTTTTTCAGAAGCCAAGGCCCGGAAAATGGACTTTCGCTCTTGGCAAATGCAGCGAACGGCTGCCTGATGGAGCGTAGCTTCGTACCGCATACTTCCACGTTGTCTTCAGTTTCGCGGATATCCGAGATCTTCAGAGTGCGAAGAGTGCTTGGGTTAAATCCCGTCCGAAACGCCAGGAGGAGCTCAAATGCCTGCAGGTCCTCCACGTACGGGCCCGGGAAGAGTTGTCCTCGATGTTCGCGCCGGGAAACAACCTCATTAATTTCTACTCTTGCCAAACGCTCAAGGTCTGCCGCCTCCACGGGTGTCAGGCCCTGATCAGCGTTGCCCCTCTGAGTCCTTTCCGACATCCACCGTTCGGTGGGCCACGGAATTTTGGACTTCAACACGGGGCCCTGGACCCCTAATTCCTCTACGAGAGTCAACGTACGCTTGATTGTTGACCATACCCCGCGCTTAGTGACTATCTGTCCGTCGCCTGCACTGATACTTTCAGCAATCGCTGCTAAATGCACCCTGCTGAGATCGTCCATGCATGTGATGTCGGGGTGAGCGTCCAAATACCGGAGCAAAGGCTGGATATTTGTGAGTGCGCCATGGATGGATCCAGGCACCAAACGGGCGGCATCGGAACGGAAAGCGGCGGCGATCTGCTCCTGCAGCGGACCAAGCTGTTCGATCTTATCAATCCTGCGGCCGTTCCGCGCGGCCTGGGGTTCAGCTCTAGGGCGATCATCGGAATATGGGATCGCAAACCGAGTCCCGACGGTTTTGCCGTCATATGCTGCAAGCTGCATCGCGCCAACCATCAGCCGGTCGGCCAATCGAACGCACTTCCGCCGATACTTGGCTTCGCGCTCCGACTGTTCCAGCTTGTCCTTAAACTCCTTGACCATAATCGAACTCAGCTGGTCAGCATTTTGCAGAAGACTTTCAGGGTCAGTCTCTTCGATGAATTTAACAAAGACCCTTATCAGGGGAATAACAAGCACCCCGAATTGGTATTCTCCATTGCCGCATTTTGCTTCGAGCGCGCGCGTGAGATATTGTCCAAACTCGCCGCGCGTGGCCAGACGCTGAAGAGTGGTGGCTACTGCCCCGCTCCGGGGGTCATACAACGGACGACGCAAACCAATAGGTCCAACCTCGTAACCATCCGCCCTGGCTAAGTTTTGAGCTAGGTTAACGATGGCGACGCATGAATTCCGTCTATGGTCGAGCGTCGCTTGGCTAAGACGAACAGCTTTGATTGATTCGTCGTAAAGCCCCACTAATTCGTCCCCAAGAAACGTCGAATCCCGCGATGCGAAATCCTGGAGCGCCACATACCGGAGGAATGCGAAGACTCCGATTCGCATCTTGTCCGGCAGGAATCGAGCATCCGAAGATGGAAGTGAGAGAGCCCTACCGAGGTAAAAGCCGGTCTGACCCTTTTCTGCCAGGCCAAGTTCGTTCAGCAAACTTGAAGCCGATAGGCCCACTTTATTGGCTCCCCGACAAAATGCCTTCAATGGCCTCGAACTGCGCGCCCCTCAATCTCACTTCGTCCTCCGCTATTGCGGATCCATAAATCTCTTTTGTCGTAGATACGCTTCCATGACCAAGATTGTCAGCAATGGCGCGCCAGATCTGATCCGATGCCAAGCCGCACGACTTATAGTGTCGGTAAGCCATCATTACGTATGTATGTCTCGTGTGATGAAATGTGTGCTTCGAAACGTCTACAGTAATGGCCTCACCGGTTCGAGAATTGAAACGGACTATTGATCGTGTATGCCCGCACGCCATCTGAGCCACCGCTATCATTTCGCACGCCCGTCGCTGCTGGAACGCCTTCCCTATCGAATGCTTCTTCGCGTTGAAGCCGTTAAGGAACAGGGCGTTCGGCTCTCTGTATCCCGGCACACTGCCACGAGCCGCTTGAACAATCTTCTGTCGCTCGCCGTTTGTGTATGAAATCAACTTTTCTTTAAGGTACGCAGGAATGAAGATTGTTCGACCCGTCGCGTCCGTTCTGCGTCCCTTGGCTCTTGTCAAGACCAGCGCTGCGCCGTCCCCGTCGGGCGCCCATCCCACTACCTGCCGAAACTGCAGACTTAGGATCTCGTCCAACCTTGCCCCCGTAACGAAGCCCATCAATGTGATCAGCCAATTGCGTTTGACAACCGGGTCGCGACTATTGCCCCGATCGTTCTCCAGATACTTGAGTACGGATGTCATCTCTTCGCGAGAGAACGGAATGACTTTCTGTCGATGCTGACCTCGGGGTCTCGACGACCGAGCCAGGGGTATGCTGAAGGGCTCGGGGCGGGGAAGAGGCGCGCTTAGCCATCGTTCGAAATGAAGGGCGACGTCGACCCGGCCAATGATAGTCGCACGTGCGAGGGGGCGGCTCGTACGGACCGAAAGGCCCTCCTCCAGCGAACGCCTGTATTTTAGAATCAATCGACCAGGCTGTTCAGCCGCCTGGGCGTCTTTGAATCGCAGCCAGGCGAGTAGCTGTTCGCATCGCGTCAACAGCGTTTTCGCGCTGAGTTGGTTCTGGGCATAGCGGTGAATGAACTGCAGCGCCTCCAAGTGTGGGCTCTGCGAACATGTCTCGACAATGTAGGGGTACGACAGATTGATGTCTGTCGCCCGGGGTCCAACTGTCGTGGTCAGCGACGGAGGTAATCGAACGGGACCGGCGATCCTGTATGCCATCGCTGCGTTCCCTGTTCCCGGGCGGCTGCTCTAGAGAACGCGCTTTTTTGGCGCTATGCAAGCGATTTCAAATTGATAATGGATACTTGGGAACAGTGCTGTATAGCGTGCTAGGGTGCCCACTTGCCAACGACTGTTCTCTATTTCGCCCCGATGGCGGGCAAATATTGCCGTTTTACCTCAAGAGGGGACACAATAGGATTGTAGCTCCTAATGGAATAGGGCATGGGGGCCATGCCATATTTGCGGGAATGCCAGCGGCGCTCGAGGCGCTGGGGCCGGTAGGAGCCGTTGGGCGTGTTGTAGCCGGCGCGCCCCGTCGAGACCGCCCAGGTGTGGCGATGCTCGCCGTCGACGATGACGCGCATGGTCTGGGTTGTCTTGTCGACCCGGACGACCACGGAGGCGGCCGCCTCCGCACTCCAGAGCAAGAGGCCGGCGACAAGAGCGATCGCACCATGGAATGCACGCATGGATGTCCCCTCCGACGCGGTACCAACAGAGCGTCCCTCGCGGGCCTTGTTCCAGTGATTCCGAAAAGACAGGACCGTGTAAAGACCGCCGCTTCATCAACCTTAAGATCCGGCGACGCTGTTGCGGGGCTTCCTCTGGGTCAGACCGGGGCGGGCCTGCGGCGAAGCACCGCCGCGGCGGACAGAAATGGTTAATGCAATCCTGCCTAGGGTGAGCCGCCGAGATTCCCGCCACCGAGAAGCGACCATGACCCGCCCCCTCCTCATCGCCGCCTTCGGCGCCGCTGTCATCGCCGCCGCGGCCGGCCTCGCCGGCCCGGCCGCGGCGCAGACCCCCGGCACGGTCAATCCGCGCCCCTTGCCGCCGCTCGCGAACCCCGACGATCCGAACCTGCCGGCCAAGGAGCTCTTCGGCCGCGCGACGACCGGTGCGCCGATGCAGGCACGCGCCTTCGGCTTCTATTCGCGCGGCTGCGTCGCCGGCGCCGTGGCGCTGCCGGTCAACGGCGAGACCTGGCAGGTGATGCGGCTGTCACGCAACCGGATGTGGGGACACCCGGACATGATGACCTTCCTCGAGCGTTTTGCCCGCAAAGTGCCGCAGGTGTCGCGCTGGCCGGGGATTCTCGTGGGCGATATCTCGCAGCCCCGGGGCGGCCCGATGCTGACCGGCCATGCCTCGCACCAGATTGGCCTCGACGCCGACATCTGGCTGACGCCCATGCCGCGGCGGCGGCTGACCACCGAGGAGCGCGAGATGACCTCGGCGGTGAATATGGTGCGCGCCGACCGGCGCGATATCGATCCGGCTGTCTGGACGGCCGACCATCTCAACGTAATCAAGGCCGCCGCCCAGGACCCGGTGGTGGAACGGGTGCTGGTCAATGCCGCCATCAAGAAGGCGCTGTGCCGGGAGGCGGGAGCCGATCGGTCCTGGCTGTCGCGGGTCAGGCCGGTCCCGGGCCACAATTTCCACATGCACATCCGCATCCGCTGCCCGGCGGGCAGCCCCGGGTGCCGGCCGCAGGACCCGCCGCCGTCGCAGGACGGCTGCGGCGCCGATCTCGACTGGTGGTTTACCGACGCCGTACTGAACCCGCGCCCGAACCCGGACTGGCGCCCGCCGCCGCCGGTGACCATGGCCGGATTGCCGGAGGCCTGCCGCGAGGTGCTCGTGGCACGCTAGCGCAGTGGACGGGGCGCGCCGACCCTATTCCGCGGGAACCGTCGCCGGCTGCACCACGGGGCGCTCCTTGATCGGGATATTGATCAGGCCCGAGCCGATGCAGAACAGGATGCTGAGATACCACATGATCTCATAGGATCCGGTGCGCACATACATGACGCCGCCGAGCCAGGCGCCGAGGAAGCCGCCGACCTGGTGGGAGAAGAAGACGAAGCCGTAGAGCATCGCCATGTAGCGGGTGCCGAACATCAGCGCGACGAGCCCGGAGGTGGGCGGCACGGTGGAGAGCCAGAGAAGGCCCATCAGCGCAGCGAAGACGAGGGCGAGGGCCGTGCTCGGCGGGAAGACGAGGAGCAGGATCACCGCCGCGCCACGGGAGAAGTAGATCCAGACCAGCAGCCAGCGCTTCGACATGCGCGAGGCCAGCCAGCCGGCGCCGAGCGAGCCGACGATGTTGAACAGGCCGATCAGCGCCAGGGCGACGCCCGCGACCCAGGCCTCGATGTTCAGGTCCTTCAGATAGGTCGGATAATGCGTGGTGATGAAGGCGAGCTGGAAGCCGCAGGTGAAGAAGCCGATCACCAAGTAGACATAGCTCGGATGGGCGAAGGCCTGTTTCAGCGTCGCGGCGATGCTCATCTCGGCGCCCGTACCCTGGCCGACGCCCGATGAGGGGCGGGTCGCCAGCGCGAAGGACAGGGGGATGATCAGGACCGGCACGCAGGAGAAGATGAGAAGCGCCGCCTTCCAGCCGACGAGATCCATGAGGAATGGCGTCAGCGGTGCGAAGACGAACTGGCCGAAGGACGAGGCGGCGGTCCCCATGCCCATGGCGGAGGCGCGGCGGCTCTCGGGAAGCAGCTTGGCGAAACAGGCCAGCACAAGATTGAACGAGACGCCGGCGAGGCCGAGGCCGACGAGCGTGCCGGACAGGACATGCATGGCGAGCGGCGGCAGGGGCAGAACCATGCAGGCGAGGCCGAGCCCGTACATGATCGCGCCGGCCCAGAAGACCCTGAGCGTGCCGAAGCGGTCGGCGATGGCGCCGGCAAAGGGCTGGCCGACGCCCCACATCAGGTTCTGGATGGCGATGGTCAGCGAGAGGATGTCGCGCGTCCAGCCATTCTCGGTGGAGACCGGCATGAGGAACATGCCGACGACGGACCGCGGCCCGAAGGACAGAAGGCCGATCAGGCAGCCGCACAGGATGATGACGAAGGGGGTGCGCCAGCTGTCCGGACGATCGGGAGAGGTCGTTGCGGTCATCGGGGGAGCTCCGGCCCTGCGTCGTGCAGCTACACGTCTAGCACTTTAGAGTCGGCGCGGTGCATCCGATAGCCAAAAGCCGTGATGGCTCCCATACCAATTCCCAATGACGCCGGGTGTCAGCAATGGCCGGGCCGGGCCCAACGCCGGGTCAGCTTTCGCCGGGTGTCGTCCGGACCAGTTGCACCTGCGGCCCCGATCCCCAGTTGCGCGGCCGGTAGAAGACGTGGATGCCGATCTGCTGCAGCCGGTTCATCGAGCGCGCCCACCACGGCCGCACATAGGTGGCGTGGTAGTGGGTGGCGTGGCCGACTTCCGGCAGCCAGATCCGGCCCGCCATCATGTCCCGGGCGATGGTGGTGGCGCGGGTCCAGGGGCCCGCCTCGGTGGGCACCAGGCTGCGTCGCCCTTCGCAGGCGAAGGTAAACTGGCAGGCGAGATAGCGGTGGGCGTTCTGATAGACGACGCCGCAGACGTCGCGGGGATAGAAGCCGGAAACCGAACGGTTGAGGACCACCTGGGCGACCGCCATCTGGCCCCGTTCGGGCTCCGATCGCGCCTCCCAGTAGATCGCCTCCGCCAGGCAGCGCTCGGCGCGGGCATGGGCGGGGCCCGTCAGCGCGAGGGCGAGGGCCGGATGGACGACGGAGCCGCCACGGGTCGGGACACGGTCCTCGGCGGGTGCATCGAGGCGTGGTGCAACAGGCTGGGAGAGCAGGCGGGCGAGCAGCGAATCCGGACGGTCGCCGCGAGTGTCGGTGGCGAAGGGGCCGAGGACGGGATCGAAGCCGGGGACGGCGTCATGGGTGGCGGTGACGCGGAAGGGCGCGCTTTCGAGCGGCATGGAAGGAGCACCGAAACCGGCGCCGGCACGGGCAATCGGCCCCTCGCCGCCGATGGCGATGCCCGCCCTGTCCTCGTCGAGGGTGGCGGCGAACCGGCGGCCGTCGAGCGCCTCCTCCTCGACCAGTTCCACCGGCAGCACGGCCAGTCCGAACCGCGCGGCCGGGGATCGGTCGTCGAGGGTGACGGACGGCGCGACCGCGGCCAGTTGCAGGCCGCCGATGGCGAGCGGCGAATGTTCGGTGTCCGAGCCCTCGCCGGGGGCGGCGGGCGTGAAGCGGGCGGTCTCCGAAAGGTCGGCCGGGGGCGCGAGGATGGAGGGATCGTTCTGCAGCGATCCGATGCTGAGCCGCAGCTTCGGGCGCTCGAGCAGCAGGTCACCCTTCGCCTCTCGGTTCGGCACGGGATAGATCACGGCCCGGTCCATGCCGGCGCCGAGGGCCGGCCCCGGACGCGGCCCGGCACGGCGCAGGTCGTCCATCGGTGCCATGGACAGGCTGGCCATGACGAGGCGGGGCGCTTCGGGCTCGCGGAGGATCGGGCGGCTGAAGACGAAGCCGGCGACCGTCGTCGAGGGACGCACCAGGCTCGCGACATGGCGGCGCCAGGTCTGGTCGATGCCGGCGCGGAGCGCCATGTGGCTGACGAGATCCTGATAGGCGACGGGCTGGGACGAGAGGAGCAGAAAGGACGCCGCCATGCCCGGAACCAGCACGGCCGCCTTGATCGAGGGCGACGAAGGCCAACGCAACGCACGCATAGGCACGCACTCCACGCAAACGCAACACGAACGCCACAAGGCGGATGCCGACGAGCACACGCCACCCGAACAGGCCGCAACCGCACAGCACGGTCATCGACCGCTAACCTTATCGCCCAGGTAACGTTGAGAGCGGGTTAATGGCGCGTCGTCTCAGGCGAGACGGGCCTTCAGGCGGCCGGCAAGCCATTGCTCGCGGCCGAAGGGGCCGGGTGCGCCGGGCGCCGGTTCGCGGGCGACGAGGGCAAGGCCCGCGGTGCCGAAGCGCGTGCGCAGCGCCTCCTCGACCCAGAGCCGTTCCTGGGCGGCGCGGCGGGCTGCCAGGCGGCCGGCCTGCAACCAGGTGCGATGGGCGGCGAGTGCAGCCGCAAGGGCTTCCAGCCCCTCCCCCGTCGCCGAGGATGCCAGCACGACCGGCGCGGTCCAGCCGTCGGTCTCGCGGGCGGCAAGGGTCAGAGCCCCCTCGACATCGGCCTTGGCGCGTTGCGCCGGCGCGCCCATGTCGGCCTTGGTGACGACGATCACGTCGGGCAGTTCCATGACGCCGGCCTTCATGAACTGAAGGCTGTCGCCGGAGCCCGGCTGGATGCAGAGCACGACAGTGTCGGCCACCATGGCGACGTCGGCCTCCGACTGACCAATGCCGACGCTCTCGACCAGAACCCGGTCGAAGACGGCGCGCATGACGACCATGGCCGCCACAGTCTGGTCGGAAAGGCCGCCGAGCCGGTCGCGCGCCGCCATGGAACGGACGAAGACGCCACGGTCCGACGGGTCGGTGGAGATGCGGGCGCGGTCGCCGAGGAGAGCCCCGCCGGTGCGGCGCGAGGAGGGATCAACGGCGATGACGCCGACCGTGTCGCCGGCCTTGCGCCAGCCGGACACGAGGGCGTTGGTGAGGGTCGACTTGCCGACACCGGGCGGGCCGGTGAGCCCCAGGGTCGCGCCCCGGGCCGCGCGGCAGGCTTCGTCAAGGAAGCGCGCGAGTTCGGCCGTGCCGGCAGCCGTCTCGATGGCGGCGAGGGCCGCTGCCAGCGCGCGTTTGCCGCCGGCCCGCACGGCCTCGACCGAGGCGGGAACCATCGCACTCACCCCAGGAGAGCCGTCGTGGCGACATGGACGAGCCCGCCGGCGATGAATCCGCCACCTCTCCACGCCATCGGCAATGCCCCCTCCACGCGACCGAGCATGGCGAGGACATTGACGGAGATGTCGAAGACCAACGCCACACCGAGTAGCCAGAGCAGACCGGGGATGGCCTGGATCAGGGCGGGTTGGGCCTTGAAGAGGAAGGCCAGCACGGCGCCCGCGACCAGCATGACGGCGACGAAGACGATGCCGGGCAGCGGCAGGTTCGGGCGGGTTGCGTCGGTCATCGGGTCACATGCGGCCTGGATCGAATGGGCGCGCAGCCTCGCACAAGGGCCGCGCCCCGCCAACCGCGACGAAGGTGCCGCCCCGCCTCAGGCCTGGCTCGCCGCCGCCTTGCCGAGAGCCGCCTGCGCCGCCGCGAGGCGGGCGATGGGCACGCGGAAGGGGGAGCAGGAGACGTAGTCGAGCCCCACCATCTCGCAGAAGTGGATGGAGGCGGGGTCGCCGCCATGCTCGCCGCAGATGCCGAGCTTGATGTCGGGCCGTGTCTTGCGGCCGCGCTCGGCGGCGATCTGCACGAGTTCGCCAACGCCCTCCTGGTCGAGGGAGACGAAGGGATCGACTGCGATGATGCCCTTGGCGAGATAGGGATTGAGGAAGCTTGCCGCATCGTCGCGGGAGATGCCGAAGGTCGTCTGCGTCAGGTCATTGGTGCCGAAGGAGAAGAACTCGGCGCTCTCGGCGATCTTGCCGGCCTGGAGGGCGGCGCGCGGCAGCTCGATCATGGTGCCGACGATGTAGTCGAGGCTGGCGCCCGTCTCCTTGATGACGGCCTCGGCCATGGCCACGATTCGTGCCTTGACGAGGTCGAGTTCGGCCTTGGTGGCGACGAGGGGCACCATGACCTCGGGCACCACGGGCTTGCCGCTCTTGCGGCCGGCCTCGATGGCGGCCTCGAAGATGGCACGGGCCTGCATCTCGGCGATCTCGGGGTATGCGACGGCGAGACGGCAGCCGCGGAAACCGAGCATGGGGTTGAACTCGTGCAGTTCCTCGGCGCGCGCCTTGAGCTTCTTCGGGTCGGCGCCCATGGCGGCGGCGACCTCGGCGATCTCGGCGTCGGTATGGGGCAGGAACTCGTGCAGGGGCGGGTCGAGCAGACGGATGGTGACGGGCAGGCCGGCCATGATCTCGAAGAGCTCGACAAAGTCGGAGCGCTGCATTGGCAGGAGCTTGGCGAGCGCGGCGCGGCGGCCCTTCTCGTCGTCGGCGAGGATCATCTCGCGCATGGCGACGATGCGCTGCTCGTCGAAGAACATGTGCTCGGTGCGGCAGAGACCAATACCCTCGGCGCCGAATTCCACCGCGGCGCGGACATCGGCCGGGGTCTCGGCATTGGTCCGCACCTTGAGGCGGCGGAACCCGTCGGCCCAGCCCATGAGGGTGGCGAATTCGCCGGAGAGCTCCGGCTGGAGCATCGCCACCTCGCCGAGCAGGACCTGGCCGGTCGAGCCGTCGATGGTGATGACGTCACCCTTCTTCAGCACCTTGCCGGCGATCGACATGGTCTGGGTCTGATAGTCGACGCGCAAGGTGCCGGCACCGGAGACGCAAGGCTTGCCCATGCCACGGGCGACGACCGCGGCATGGCTGGTCATGCCGCCGCGCGTGGTCAGGATGCCCTCGGCCGCATGCATGCCGTGGATGTCCTCGGGGCTCGTCTCGACGCGCACGAGGATGACCTTGTGGCCGCCGGCTTTCATCGCCTCGGCCTCGTCCGAGTTGAAGACGATCTCGCCCTGGGCGGCGCCGGGCGAGGCCGGCAGGCCGGTGGCGAGCACACGGCGCTCGGCCTTGGGGTCGATGGTGGGATGCAGCAACTGGTCGAGGGAGCCGGGCTCCACCCGCGAGACCGCTTCCTCGCGCGTCAGAACGCCCTCGTTCGCCAGTTCGACGGCGATCCTGAGGCTCGCCTTCGCGGTCCGCTTGCCGTTGCGGGTCTGCAACATCCACAGCTTGCCGCGCTCGACGGTGAACTCGAGGTCCTGCATGTCGCGGTAATGCTTCTCCAGCGTCGCCGCCACCGCGATGAACTGCTGGTAGACTTCCGGCAGGGCAGTCTCCATGGACGGCTTGTCGGAGCCGGCATTGATGCGGGCGATCTCGGTGATGTTCTGCGGCGTGCGGATGCCGGCGACGACGTCCTCGCCCTGGGCATTGATGAGGAACTCGCCATAGAGCTCCTTGGCGCCGGTGGAGGGATTGCGGGTGAAGGCGACGCCGGTGGCGGAAGTCTCGCCCATGTTGCCGAAGACCATGGCCTGGACGTTCACCGCGGTGCCCCAGCTTTCCGGGATGGCGTGGAGGCGGCGATAGGTGATGGCGCGCTGGTTCATCCAGGACGAGAAGACGGCGCCCACGGCGCCCCAGAGCTGCTCGCGCGGGTCCTGGGGGAAGGGGTTGCCGGTCTCCTCCTCGACGCGCCGCTTGTACTCCCCGACGAGATGCTTCCAGTCCTCGGCGGTGAGGTCGGTGTCGAGGGTCAAGCCCTTGCGCTCCTTGTAGATCTCCAGGATGTCCTCGAAATTGTGATGGTCGACGTCGAGAACGACGTTGGAATACATCTGGATGAAGCGGCGGTAGCTGTCGTAGGCGAAGCGTTCGTCGCCCGAGCCGCGGCCGAGGGCGGCGACGGTCACGTCGTTGAGGCCGAGGTTGAGGATGGTGTCCATCATGCCCGGCATGGAGGCGCGGGCACCCGAACGGACGGAGACGAGCAGCGGATTGGCGGGATCACCGAAGAGCTTGCCGGTGAGGGCGCCGATCTGGGCGAGGCCGGCCTCGACCTGCGCCGCAAGTTCCGCGGGATAGGAACGGCCGTTGGCATAGTACCAGATGCAGGCTTCCGTAGTGACGGTGAAGCCGGGCGGGACGGGCAGCCCCATATTGGACATTTCCGCGAGATTGGCGCCCTTGCCACCCAAGAGGTCGCGCATGCTCGACTGACCCTCGGCCTTGCCGTCGCCAAAGGTGAAGACCCATTGCGTCATGGTCGAATTCCCGGACTTGTCATGCGCTGCACCGACACCGGAGGGAGCCGATTGCTGCGGCGCGTTTCTTTAGGCGCTTTCGCGGCCTGATTTCAACCGCAACCCCATTCTTCCGGTCCGCAGGGGCGCTTTCATGACGCCGCGATGAAGACTGGATGAATGCAGTGCGGCACGACTATACTGCATTGCAAGAGGATTGTTCCCCCGTGATCAGCGTCATCATCCCCACCCACAACGACGAACGGCGGCTGGTGCCGACGCTCGCCTCTCTCGTCTCGGGAGCGGCGGACGGAATCATCATCGAGGCGCTGATTGCCGATGGCGGCTCGCAGGATGGCACCGAGGCGGTCGCGGACGTGGCGGGATGCCGGTTTCTGGTCGGTCCGGTCGATCATGGCGCCCGACTTGCCGCCGCGACGGGGATGGCCAAGGCGCCCTGGCTGATGTTCATCCGTCCGGGGGTGGTGCTGGACGAGGGCTGGATCCGCGAAGTCCATGGCTTTCTGGAAATGGTGACCCGCCGCCAGGAAACCGATCGTCGGGCGGCCGCGTTCTCCCTGGGCGTCGACGATTACGGCCTGTCGGCGAAGGCAGGGCTGGCCCTGGCCCGCCTGACCTTGCTCCTCGGCGGCGGGGCCGACCCGCATCAGGGACTGCTTGTGTCGCGCAACCATTACCGGGCACTCGGCGGGCACCGGCCGGGCATGGACAGCGAAAGAGCCCTGACCCGCCGGCTGGGGCGCCGGCGGCTGACCACACTGCGCAGCCGGGCCACCCGCATCGCCGGGTAGCAGAGGCCGTCGAGGAGGCCGAATCAACCTCCGAATAATGTGTCGCATGCGACGATGGGGCCGGCTGCCCGTTTACGTTGCGTTATCACAATGGGAGGCATTCTCTTACCTCTCAGGTCGGTCATCGATAACCATGCTTCCCTCGCTCGAAAATCCCGTCGAACAGGTTCTCGCCGCGGTGGAGCAATTGCCGCCAGCGGCGCAGCAGGCGCTGGTGACGGGCATTCTCGGCCAGTTCGGCCCCGATCGGCCGCGCCCCTCCGCCAAGGCTCAGGAAAGGCTGGACCGGATCGTCGCCCACCTGCTGCCGCCCATGCCGATCGACCGGCGCGTCTATTTCGCACGCGCCTTCGGCGCCCTCGATCTGGACCTGCCCCGCACTTTCGCAGCCATCGACAGAGACGACGAACTGGTCGCGGAGATTTCCCTCGGCCATGTCACGCCCGAGCCCGCCACCATCCTCAGCCTCGGCAAGAATCGGCGTTTCGTCGACACGCGGATCATGGCGGAGCGAGAGGACCTGACCGACGAAGCGGCCGAGGCACTGGCCGAGGTCGGCGATGCGCGCACCGTGCGCACGCTCGCCGGGAACACCTACGTGACACTGACGCCGAAGGCCTTCGGGCGGCTCGTGACCCGCGCCTCGCACGACCCGCAGCTCCAGGGCCAATTGTGCAACCGGCCTGAACTCAGCCCTGAGGAGGCCCTGCGTCTGGCCCTGGTGGTGCCCGACAGCATGAAGGCGAGCCTGTTCGAAAAGCTCGACCGCGATGCCGTGCAGGAAGCGCAGAAACTCGCCTCAGAGGCGATCATCGCCAAAGTCAGGCGCATTCGCCTGCACAAGGACTGTATGGACAGCGCCGATGAACTGCGCCGGCAGGTGAAGGACGGCAGCAAGTCGCTCGCCGAGGCCTTGACGCTCCTGGCGGCGACCGACCAGGTCATCCCCGCGGTGGAAATGCTCGGCGTCACGCTGGACATCAAACGGGAGGCGCTGATCACTGCCCTGGCGCGCGGGCGGATCGAGCCCTTCGAGGCCATGGCCCGCGCCGTCGCCCTCGACGAGAACGTCTTCGCCTCCCTCGTCGGGTCGTTCTGCCGCCGCTGGCGCAAGCCGGCCCCCGATCCGCGCGGTCTGCTGCGGCGCTACCGGATGCTGACCGACAAGGAGATCGACGCGGAACTGGCGCTGTTGCGGGGGTATGTGCCGAAGCAGCCCCGGCCCCATGCCCAGACCGCCGAGCGCCTGTCGATCCCGGTCCCCCTCGGCTGACACGCCCGCCTGCGCATTGACGGGCGGGGCGGCGGCCCCCATGTCGGACCCATGGACGCGCGGGCCAATGCGCCGCGCGCAGGAACGCCATGACAGCCACGCGCCTACTGATCCTCGCCGCCGGACTGATGGGGGCTACGGGCGTGGCCTTCGCCGCCCTCTCCAGCCACGCCTATGCGGGTACCAGCCTCGCGGTGGCGGCGACCATGCTGTCGCTGCATGCCCCGGCGATCATCGCGGTCGCCATCGGCCGGAAGGCTGGTCTTCTGCATGATCCGGTGGCGCGCATCGCCGCCTGGGGGCTCGCGACGGGGACCGTGCTGTTCAGCGGCGACCTCGCCATGCGCGTCTTCACCGGCGCCGGCCTGTTCCCCATGGCGGCCCCCCTCGGCGGCATGGCGATGATCGCCGCCTGGGTCGGAGTGGCCCTGGCCGGAGCGCTGGGCGGCCGGCAGTCGGTCTGATCCCACGGCGGCTGCAGCCGCTGCACGGATGCCCAGCGCCGCTGCCGCTGTTTTGTGCAGATCGCCAATGCTAGCGTGGTCCTTCCTCTGGCAGGCAGGCGCCCGTGCAGCAGCTTTCCCACGACCGCTCCGCGTCACCGGCATCCGACATCGATGGGCGGGCAGCCTGGATCCGGCTCGCCGTCGCCCTGGCTCTCGGCACGATCGGCGGCGTCGGCATGTGGTCCGTCGTCGTGGTGATGCCCGCCGTTCAGGCCGATTTCGGGATCGGCAGGGGCGAGGCCGCCTTGCCCTACACGCTGGCCATGCTGGGCTTTGCCGGCGGCGGCGTGCTGATGGGCCGGATCTCCGACCGTTTCGGCATCATGGCGCCGGTCATCGGCGGCAGCTTCCTGCTCGGGGCAGGCTATGCGCTCGCGGCCGTCGCACCCTCGATCATCGTCTTCGCCCTCGTCCACGGTGTCCTGATCGGCCTCGGATCGGCGGCGGTCTTCGGTCCGCTTCTCGCCCATGTGTCGTTCTGGTTCGACCGGCGGCGCGGCATCGCGGTGGCCATCGCCGCCTCGGGCAATTATCTCGCCGGGGCGGTCTGGCCGCAGATCGTGCGGTTCACCCTCGATAGCGTCGGCTGGCGCACGACGCACCTCATCATCGCCGTCACCGTCATCGTGCTGATGGTGCCGCTGGCGCTTCTGCTCCGCCGCAAGCCGCCGACCGCCGAGATCGGGACGGTCAGCCTGGCGCGGTCGGCGAGCCCCGCGGCCCTTGGGCTCTCGCCCAACATGCTGATGGTCCTGCTCGCCGTCGCCGGCATCTCCTGCTGCGTGGCCATGTCGATGCCCCAGGTCCATATCGTCGCCTATTGCGCCGATCTCGGCTACGGCGTGGCGCGCGGCTCGGAAATGCTCTCGCTGATGCTCGCCTTCGGGATCATCAGCCGCGTCGCCTCCGGCTTCATCGCGGACCGGATCGGCGGGCTGGCGACGCTGCTCCTCGGCTCGACACTACAGGGCTTGGCCCTCGTCCTGTTCCTGACCTCGGACGGCCTGACGCCGCTTTACATCTTCTCGATCCTGTTCGGCCTGTTCCAGGGCGGCATCGTGCCGAGCTACGCCATCATCGTGCGGGAGTATTTCGCTCCGGGCGAGGCGGGAACCCGCGTCGGCATCGCGCTGATGGCGACGTTGCTGGGCATGGCCTTCGGCGGCTGGATCTCGGGCGTCATCTTCGACATCACCCAGTCCTATCAGGCCGCGTTCATCAACGGCATCCTGTGGAACCTGGTGAACCTCGCGATCGTTGGATGGCTTCTGCTGCGGCGTGAAAGGCTGGCGAGGGCCTGAGTCTCTCGACGCCCGCCTGCCGACGCGGCATCCTGAGGTGCCCGCCGTTCCTGAAGGGGCTTGCATGAGAGACCAGACCCGCATCGCCCTCGACGTCAGGGACGTCGAACAGCTGTTCTCCACCTTCGACCCTTCGCCGTTTCACGCGTTCAGCCTGAACAGCACCGCCGCCCAGTATATCGCATCCCAGGCCTGGTATGCGCCGCGACACGACACCTTCGTGATCGCCCTGAGCATCCGCGGCAAGCCGGCCCCGTCCGTTCAGGCCGCGAAGCTCGAGGAGGTCGTCAGGGTTCATTTCAGCCGGATGGCGAACAGCGAGAACCAGAATCTGCGCCAGCTCATCCGCACCGGCCTCATCTCTCTCGCCATCGGCCTGTGTGTGCTCGCCTTCTGCACCGTGCTGTCGCGAGCCATCGACAATTCGGCTCTTCCGGGTGGCTGGCGCGAGGGGCTGCGCGACGGCATCTCCGTCTTCGGCTGGGTGGCCAACTGGCGTCCGGCGCAAATCCTCTTCTACGACTGGTGGCCGGTGCGCCGCACCCGCAACCTCTATCGCCGGCTGGCAACCGCGACCGTCGAAGCCGCCGATCTCGGCGAACGGACCGCGGCGTCCGACGAGGTCGCGCCCCTCGACACCATGCCCATCGCCGCCGATCGCAATTGAACCGTCAGTTGGCGCCGGTCAGGCGGATCGCCGCCGGGCCCATGATCACGACGAAGAGGCAGGGCAGGAAGAAGACGATCATCGGAACGGTGAGCTTGGGCGGCAGCGATGCTGCCTTCTTCTCGGCCTCCGACATGCGCATGTCGCGGTTTTCCTGCGCCATCACCCGCAGCGTGTTGGCCAGCGGTGTGCCGTAGCGCTCCGCCTGGATGAGCGCCATGGTGACAGCCCTGACACCGTCGAGGTCGGTTCGCTTGGCGAGGTTCTCGTAGGCCATGCGACGGTCCTGCAGGTAGCTCAGTTCGGCCGTCGTGAGGGTAAGTTCCTCCGCCAGCGCGATCGACTGGGTGCCCACTTCCACGCTGACCCGCTTGAACGCCATCTCGATCGACATGCCGCTCTCGACGCAGATCAGCAGGAGGTCGAGGGAATCCGGGAAGGCCCGGCGGATCGAGGTCTTGCGGTGCTCGATCTTGTTCTTGAGATAGAGCATCGGCAGTTGCAGGCCGATATAGGCCGCAAAGAGCGTGAGCAGGATGCGCACGATGGCCGGCTGGCCAAGGTCATTGACGGCAAAGAGATAGACGAGCGCCGCCAGCGCCGTCACGATCGGCACGATCAGGCGGAACAGCAGGAAGACGATGTAGGGCGCCTGGCCGCGATAGCCGGCCTGGACGAGCTTGTCGCGCGCCTCTTCCTGCGCCAGGTGCTTGCCGAGCTGCAGCCGGTCGACGATGAACTTCACCCAGGCCTTCGGCGTGCGCCGCACCGTGACGCGGTCGCCATTGGCCAGCCTCGCCCGTTCGCGCTCGCGGATCTTGTTGCGCTCCACCGACACCGCCTTCATGCGGCGGCCGAGATTGTCACCCGCCAGAAGCGGCATCGCGAAGGTGAGGACCGTGGCGCAGACCGCAATGGCGATCAGCGCCTGGATCATGAAATCGGGATCGTGGAGCTTCTCGATGATGAGCTTCAGCATGGTGTCCGTCGCCCCATCAGAAATCGAAATTGATCATCTTGCGCATGACCATGACGCCCGTGAACATCCAGAACAGGCAGGCGGCCATCAGCAGCCGCCCCATGTCGGTGGTCCACAGCAGCGAAATGTATTGCGGCGTCGACAAATAGACGAAGAACATCACCGCAGGCGGAAGGCAGGCAATGATCGCCGCCGAGGACTTGGCTTCCTGCGACAGGGCGACGATCTTCGACTTCATCTTCTTGCGGTCACGCAGCACCTTGGCGAGGTTGCCGAGGGTCTCGGACAGGTTGCCGCCGGCCTTCTGCTGGATCGACACGACGATGCAGAAGAAGTTCGCCTCGGCGACAGGCATGCGGTCGAAAAGCTTCATCACCGCCTCATGGAGGGGGATGCCGAGCGTCGTCTGTTCGATGATGTGGCGGAACTCGGTGCGGACCGGTTCCTGGGACTCGGTCGCGACGATGCGGATGCAGTCGCCGAGCGGCAGACCAGCCTTGACGCCGCGGACGATGACGTCGACCGCATTGGCGAGTTCGTTGAGGAAGGCCGCCATGCGGCGCTTCTTCAGGTGATTCAGGATCCACTGCGGCACGCCGAGGCCGAAGACCACGACCGCGGCGAGAATCGCCAAGGGCGGCATGCCCATGACCAGGGTGGCAAGGGCGCCGCCGAGCGCCAGGGCGCCGGAGATCATATAGAACTGGCGCGGCGTCCAGGTGAGTCCGGCCTGGGCGATCCGGACCTGGAGCGGCGGCTTTGACGACTTCTTCTGCTTGCGCTCGATCTCCTTCAGCGTGTCCTCGATGCTGACGCGCTTGGCCGAAGCTTCCTCTACCTTGTTGCGCACCGGTCGCGGGGTGATCTGCGCCACAGCCTCGCGGCGCTGCTCGGCCTTCACCTCGCCGGAGAGAAGCGGATAGATCAGCGCATAGGCGAGGCCGCCGGCACAGATGACGGCGAGGCCGACGATGGCGAGTGTGTCGAGTTCCGGCATGGGCTCACCTCATCGGCTCGCCGACTTCCGCCGCATCCAGTGCGGCGGCCAGGCGCTTGTCCTCGTTGTAGTACCGGGCACGGTCCCAGAATTTCGGCCGGCCGATGCCCGTCGAGCGATGGCGGCCGACAATCTTGCCGTCCTCATCCTCGCCGACCATCTCGTAGACGAAGAGGTCCTGGGTGATGGGCGTGTCGCCCTCCAGGCCCAGCACTTCGGTGATGTGGGTGATGCGGCGCGAGCCGTCGCGCAGGCGGGCGGCCTGCACGATGATGTCGACGGAACCGACGATGATCTCGCGCACGGTCTTGGCCGGCAGCGAAAAGCCACCCATGGCGATCATCGATTCCATGCGGGAGAGGCACTCGCGCGGCGAGTTGGCGTGGATGGTGCCCATCGAGCCGTCATGGCCCGTGTTCATCGCCTGCAAAAGGTCGAAGACCTCGGGTCCGCGGACCTCGCCGACGATGATGCGCTCGGGGCGCATACGCAGGCAGTTCTTGACGAGGTCGGTCATGGTGACGCGGCCCTCGCCCTCGAGGTTGGGCGGGCGCGTTTCGAGGCGGACGACATGCGGCTGCTGCAACTGCAGTTCGGCCGCGTCCTCGCAGGTGATGATGCGCTCGTCGGAATCGATGTAGCGCGTCAGGCAGTTGAGCAGCGTCGTCTTGCCGGAGCCGGTGCCGCCGGACACGACGACGTTGCAGCGGACACGGCCGATGATCCTGAGGATTTCGGCGCCCTCGGGCGAGATCGAACCATATTTGACCAGCTGTTCGAGGGTCAGCTTGTCCTTCTTGAACTTACGGATGGTGAGGGCGGCGCCGTCGATCGCCAGCGGTGGCGCGATGACGTTGACGCGGGAGCCGTCGGGCAGGCGGGCGTCGCAGATCGGCGAGGATTCATCGACGCGACGGCCGACCTGGCTGACGATGCGCTGGCAAATGTTCATCAGCTGCGCCGCGTCGCGGAAGCGGACGCCCGTCTTGGAGATCTTGCCGGAGACTTCGATGTAGACCGTGTTCGGGCCGTTGACCATGATGTCGGCGATGTCGTCGCGGGCCAGAAGCGGCTCGAGCGGCCCGTAGCCAAGGACGTCGTTGCAGATGTCCTCAAGCAGGTCCTCCTGCTCGGCGATCGACATCACGATGTTCTTGATCGTGATGATCTCGTTGACGATGTCGCGGATTT
>JAIEPJ010000304.1 GCA_019749835.1 Phreatobacter sp.
CATGGCGAGCGACAGGGTGGCGGCGGCGACGGCGGCGAGAGCGAAGGTCTTGAAGCGGGTCATGGCGGTGGTCCCTCAGGTTTGGCAGGGGCGTCTCCTGCCCCGATGTCCAGACCCTAACCCCACCCCACCGCCCCGGCTGTTCCCGCCGGAACAGGGCACGATTTTCTGCAAAAAACTCCGGACCCGCTCGTCCGCCTCCTTATCTCCGCTGCGCGAGGCGGCTGGGGAAACACGCCAGCAGTCCGCGCACCGCAGCGGCGGCGGCTCCGGTTGCACCTCCGCCCGATGACCCCGAGGATATCGACATCACGCGGCTGTCTGTGTCGACGCCATGGCCCGCATGGCACATGCAAGCCCATCCTGAAGCAGGTCATTCGCAGGGCGGCCGTTGACGGTGATCCCGCTTTTCAGGAGCGACCACCATCCACCGACAGAATCTGGCCGCTGATCCAGCCGGCCTGGTCACTGACCAGGAACAGCACGGCATGGGCAATGTCCTCTGCCGTACCAAGGCGACGCACATGGATGGATTCCACGAGCCGTTTCTGGCCGTCGGGGCCGTAGGCGTTCCATTGCCGCTCTGTCGCCGGATTCGATCGTACGAAGCCCGGCGCGACCGCGTTGCAGGTGATGCCGGATGGCCCGAGGTCCTGGCTGAGCTGCTTGGTCAGGCCGACCAGGGCATGTTTCGCCGCGGTATAGGCCTGGATGCCGGTCAGACTCGGACGCAGCCCCGCACCCGATGCGATGTTGACGATGCGACCGTGCCCAGCCTTCCCCATGGGCCCGCTGACGGCCTGCGCCAGCCAGAAGGCACCGTCGACATTGGCCTCGAACAGCACCCGCCACTCGTCCTCGGACACCGCGGCGATCGGGCGACCGACCTGTCCGCGCACGCCGCCAGCGGCATTGACGAGGATGTCGATGCGCCCGTGGGCGGCAACCACGTCCGTCACTGCCATATGGGCCGCGGCACGGTCGGATACGTCGATCGTGCGGGCGGCAAAGCCCTCAGCAGCGGCGAAGCTGCCGAGCCCGTCGCCGTCGAGATCGGCCACCACGACGGTGGCGCCCGACGCACGCAGCGCCAGGGCGATGGCCTTGCCGATGCCCTGGGCGGCCCCGGTGACGAGGGCGACGCGGCTGGTCAGGTCGATGTGCATGTGTCGATCAGGTCCTGGAAGGTCGCCATGTCCATGGGGCGCGCGCCGTCCTCGATGGCGTGGATGAGCGCGACGAGCTTGCTGATGGCCGGCGTGTTGACACCGGCTTCCGCGCCGAGCCGGGCAATCACCCCGATCTGCGGATCCACTTCAGTGCGGCGCTTGCGTATCGCCAGATCGCGCCAGATGCCGGAATGGGTCTTGGCGGTGTGCCGATTGAACTCGGCAAGCGCCGCGATGGAGGCGCGCGCGCCGCTTTCCGGCGCGCCCGGTGCGAAGGCCGCGGGATCGAAGCCGTTGAAGCCGATCGGCACGACGCCACGGGCCTTGGCCACCGCCATCACCTCGCGGCCGAGCCTTTCGAAGACAATGGTCCGCCGCGGATCGGCGAAATTCTCGGTCATCGAATCGTTGGTCAGGGCGGTGGCGAAGAGCATGGCGCCATAGGCGAGCTTGCCCCACAGGTAGCCCCAGATATTGTCGGTGAGCACCGCACCGGGCTCGAACATGGCGAGCCTGGCATGCATCGCCCGTGTCCGGTCGCGCACCGTGCCGTCGATCTCGCCGACAACCACCGCGGCGCGATTGCCGAAGAGGATCTCGCCGGGCCCGTGCCAGTCGGCGCCGAAATTGACGAAGCAGCCCATGGTGCGCTCGGCGCCCACCGTCGCGGCGATGGCAATTTCATTCAGGCCGTTCTGGGCGGAGAGCACGTAGCCGTCGGCGGCGAGATGAGGCGACAGCTGGTGCAGGGCCGTCTCCGTCGCCTGCGCCTTCACGGCCAGAACCACGATGTCATAGGTGCCTGTGACCTCGTCCGGCGTCAGCGCCGGCACCACCTGGGTGAAGTCCTCGATGGGGCCGGAAATATGCAGGCCGCGGGTCCGGCACGCCGCGACATGCTCGGCGACCTGATCGACCAGCACCACCGGCAGACCGGCACGCGCCCAATAGGCGCCGAGCGTCCCGCCGATCGCGCCGGCACCCCAGATCAGGATGGGTCTCTCGGCCATCGGCCTGTCCTTCATGCGAGGGACGGCGGCGACCCGGGGGCCGCCGCCGCATGGCGTCATCGCGCCGGGCGGATGTCCATGGCGAGCGTGTCCTCGTCGACCCGCGGCGACAGCGTCAGCCTGGCCTTGTTCATGGCCCACGCCGAGGAGACGGCGACGATCGGCAACCGCTGCTTGTCGGCAGAAACCAGCGCATTGGCATCTTCCAGGAGCTTGCGCCGCTTCGCCTCGTCCATCTCGATGGCCGCATCCTGCAGCAACTTGTCCATCTGGGGATTGGCATAGCCGAGGACGTTGAAGGCACCCATGCGGCGTTCGCGATCGTTCGAATGGACGAGGGAGGACAGGGTGTAATGCGCCTCGCCGGTCAGCGTGCCCCAGCCGGACATCGACATGGAATGTTCGCCACGGGTCCGCGCCGGGAAGAAGACCGCCGCCGGCATGCCGTTCGGCTGGGCTTCGATACCGATCGCCGCGAGCATCTGGGCGATCGCCGTACCGACATCGCGGTCACCCGGAAGGCGATCGTTGGTGAAGGCGAAGGGGATGCGGAAACCGTTGGGGAAACCGGCCGCCGCCAGCAGGCGCCGGGCCTCGGCGGGATCATGGCGCAAGGCCGGCAGGGCCGCGTTGAAGCCGAAAATGGTCGGCGTCACCATCTGGTTGACCGGCTTGCCCAGCCCTTCCATGGCAACCTCGGCGAGCGCCGTACGGTCGATCGCCAGATCGATGGCCTGGCGAACCCTCAGGTCGCGGAACGGATTGGCCGGGAGCGCCGAGCCGTCCTTGGCAGTGATGCCGTTTGCCCGCTCACGCATGTCCAGCTCGACGTTGAAGACATAGACCGTGTCGACGGTCTGAACCGTCAGGCGGTTGTCACGGCGCAGGGTGGCAACGTCGGAGGCCGGGACACGGGTGATGAGATCGAGCTGGCCGGCACGCAACTGCGCGACGCGCGCCGCGTCATTCGGAATCTCCCGGCGGATATGGCGCTCCCAAGGCTCCTTGGGGCCCCAGTAGCCGTCGAAGCGGGCGAGCACGAGCTCGCCGCGCGGCTGCCAGGAGACGTAGCGATAGGGACCTGTACCGATGGCCGCCCGGCCGGAATTGAAGGCCTCGTTCGCGGTCTCGCGCGTCAGCCCTGCCGCCGCCTTGGACGAGACGATGAAGAGACGGATGAAGTCGTTCGGCAGGTTCGGCGCCGGCCCGTCGGTGACGACGTGGATCGTGTGGGAATCGATGATGCGCGTCTCCTTGACGCGCCGGACATAGATGGTCGTCGGATTGGGGCCGGAGACCACCGGAATCCGCTCGATGGAGAACTTCACGTCTTCGGCGGTGAAATCCGAGCCGTCGTGAAACTTGACGCCACGACGCAGCTTGAATTCCCAGGTGGTGGCGTCGACGACGCGCCAGCTCTCGGCCAGGCGCGGTTCCAGTTCCAGGCCACGGCCGGACCAGACCAGCGTGTCAAAGACATGTTTCAGGGCTTCCGCATGGGTGCCGGTCGCCGTGAAATGCGGATCGATCGAATCGGGGCCGCCGCGCACGCCGATGGTGAGGGTCTGGGCTTGGGCGGACGGCGCCGTGCCGGGCAGCATGGTGGCGACGCCCAGCAGGCCGAGCATCAGAGAACGTCTGAGAATACGCATGGGAACCTCCTGGTCGGGACACCGGATCCGGTGGCGGGCACCACCCGTCATCGCCCATTCAAAAGGCGTGCACACCTCCTAGTCAATCCCTTGTGGAACCATTTTATGCCGATATAATCGGCTTCTGGATCAAGGAAGTTCTCTTTGGAACCATCTATTGCAGCCCAGCGCATTGCCGAACCGGAAGTCGCGAGCCCCCAGCGGCGTCTCGACACCTTCACCCATGCGCGCCTGTGGAAGAATCCCTGCGGTTTCGCGGCGCGGTTCAACTACCTCGCTCTTCGCTACAACCAGCCGCTCTATGGCTGGGTCGAGGAGCGCTTTGGCCTGTCGCGCCCGGAATTCGTCATCCTCTACAGCCTGGGCATCATGGACGGCGTCACCGCCTCGGAGATCGCCTCCTCCACCGCCTTCCCGAAAAACACGCTGAGCCGCGCCGTCGGGGTTCTCGCCAAGCGCGGCCTGGTCGGGCGTGGGGCCGACGCCACGGATCGCCGGGCCCAGCCGCTGCACCTCACGCCGGCCGGCCAGGACCTGCTGGCCGAGGCCATGCCGCGTTTCGTCGCGCTCGAGGAAGAGATGCTCGAGCCGCTCTCGCTGATCGAGCGCGAGCAATTGTCCATGCTGATGGCGAAGGTCGTGCTCGGCATGTTCCATGCCGGCGACAAGGGGGAGTGAGGCCGCCATGCGGATCGCCGAGATGAACTGGATGCAGGTCGAGGCCCGGTCCCGCACGGACCAGCGCGCGGTGCTGCCGGTCGGGTCGACCGAGCAGCATGCCGGCCTGAGCCTCTGCGTCGATTCGATCCTGGCAGAGCGCGTGGCGCTGGAGGCCGCCGCACCGCTCGCCATACCGGTCTTTCCGGTGGTGAACTACGGCTTCACGCCGAGCTTCGTCGACTATCCGGGGACCGTGACGCTGCGCCTGTCGACGCTCTGCGCCATTCTCGTCGACGTGCTCGACGGGATGGTGCGGTCCGGCTTCCGCCACATCACCCTCGTCAACGGGCACGGCGGCAACTCGCCCGCCCACGGGGCGATCCTCGAATGGCTCGACCGCAACCGCGGCTGCCAGGTGAAATGGCACAATTGGTGGAATGCGCCGAAGACCTTCGCCAAGGTGCAGGCGATCGATCCCGTCGCCTCCCACGCCTCCTGGATGGAGAATTTCCCCTGGACGCGGCTTCCGGACGTCGCGGCGCCGTCCCATCAGAAGCCGATGCTCGACCTCGGGCGGTTCCAGCAGCTCGATCCCGGCGCCAAGAAGGCCATGCTCGGCGACGGCAATTACGGCGGCCTCTATCAGCGGTCCGACGCGGAGATGCTGGCCATCTGGGACATCGCGGTGGACGAGACGCGCGCGGTCATCGCCGAAGGCTGGGCCTGATCCATGCTCGGCTTCATCATCCAGCGCCTGCTGCAGGCCGTCGTCGTGATGATGATCATCTCGGTGCTGGTCTTCTGCGGCGTCTATGCGGTGGGCAACCCGATTGACGTCCTGATCTCCCCCGATGCCACCCAGCAGATCCGCGAGGAGGCGATCCGCACCTACGGTCTCGACCAGCCGCTGTGGAAACAATATCTCGACTTCGTCGGCCGGCTCGTCCAGGGCGATTTCGGCAGGTCCTTCGTCTTCGGCTCGCCGGTCCTTCCGCTCATCCTGTCGCGGCTCCCGGCGACGCTGGAGCTCACCCTCGTCGCCGTCGTCGGCGCGACGCTCGTCGGCGTGCCACTCGGCATGTATGCCGGCTACAAACCTGACAGCCTGGCGGCCCGCGCCATCATGGGCATATCCATCCTCGGCTTCTCGGTGCCGACCTTCTGGATCGGCCTCGTCCTGATCTTCATCTTCGCGGTCCAGTTCGGCATCCTGCCCGCCGGCAGCCGCGGCGAGACGCGGGAACTCTTCGGCATCTCGTGGAGCGTGTTGACCGCCAATGGCTGGCAGCACCTGTTCCTGCCGGCGCTCAATCTGGCCCTTTTCAAGTTCGCCATGATGGTGCGCCTCGCCCGCGCCGGCACGCGCGAGATCATGCTCACCGATACCGTCAAATTCGCGCGCGCCGCGGGAGAGAGCGAGGCGACGATCCTGCGCCGCCACGTCCTGCGCCTGATCGCCATTCCCATCGTCACCGTCTTCGGGCTGGAATTCGGCTCGACCCTCGCCTTCGCCGTGGTCACGGAGACGATCTTCTCCTGGCCGGGGGTCGGAAAACTCATCATCGATTCCATCAACACGCTCGACCGGCCGGTCATGGTCGCCTACCTCATGCTGGTCGCCTTCTTCTTCATCCTCATCAACCTCACCATCGACATCGTCTATGTCGCACTCGACCCGCGCCTCCGGCTGCGAGCAGCGTCATGACCGCGGGCCCCGTCGCACAATTCTGGAGCGAGTTTCGCGTCAACCGCGTTGCGGTGGTCGCGCTCGCCATCGTCGCCACCATCGTCGTCCTGTCGCTGGTGGCGCCGTGGATCACCCCGCAGAACCCCTATGACATGTCCGGCCTGCGCCTGGCCGACGCCCGGCGGCCGCCCGGCTTCGTCAGCCCCCGCACGGGCATCACCCACTGGCTCGGCACCGACGGCCAGGGGCGCGACGTCCTCTCGGCAATCCTCTACGGGCTGCGCGTCTCCATCGAGATCGGCCTGTCAGCCGGGATCATCGCCTTCTCGCTGGGCGTTACCCTCGGGACTTTCGCCGCCTATCTCGGTGGCCGCATCGAGGCGCTCATCATGCGCTTCATCGACCTGCAACTGTCCTTTCCCGCCATCCTTCTCGCCCTGGTCCTCGCCGCTGTGCTCGGCCAGGGCAAGTGGCAGCTCGTGGCCGCGCTGGTGACGGCCCAATATGCCTATTTCGCCCGGACCGCCCATGGCGCAGCCGCGACCGAACGCTCGAAGGACTATGTCGAGGCCGCCCTGTCCACGCCGCTCAAGCCGCATGTCGTCGTGCTCCGGCATATCCTGCCGAACTGCATGCCGCCGCTGATCGTCGTCGCCACGGTCCAGGTCGCCAATTCGATCGCCCTGGAAGCCACGCTCTCCTTCCTCGGTCTCGGCCTGCCCGTCAGCGAGCCGTCGCTCGGCATGCTGATCGCCAATGGCTTCCAGTACCTTTTGTCGGGGCGCTACTGGATCTCGATCTATCCCGGCATCGCCCTGATCGTGCTCATCGCCTCCATCAATCTCGTCGGCGACCAGGTGCGCGACCAGCTCAACCCGCGGCTCCGGCGATGAGCGGGCCGCTACTCGTCGTCGATGGTCTGACCACCGAGTTTCCGACACGGGCTGGCATCGTGCGGGCGGTGCGCGAGGTCAGCTTCCATGTCGAGGCTGGAGAGATCCTCGGCCTCGTCGGCGAATCCGGCTCGGGCAAGAGCGTCACGGGCTTTTCCATCCTCGGCCTGATCGACCCGCCCGGGCGGATCACCGGCGGCTCGGTCAGGCTGGCGGGACGCGAACTGGTCGGCCTGCCCGCCCGCGACCTGCGCGCCATGCGCGGCCGGGAGATCGCCATGGTCTTCCAGGACCCGGCGGCGACCCTCAACCCCGTCCTGCGGATCGGCGACCAGATGGCCCTCGCCATCCACGCCCACGAGACTGTCGGCGCCGCGGCGGCGCGGGCCCGCGTGGCGGAGGTTCTGACCCTGGTCGGCATCCCCGATGCCGCGCGCCGGCTCGACGCCTATCCCCATCAGTTCTCCGGCGGCATGCGCCAGCGCGTCGCCATTGCGACGGCCCTGCTCAACCGGCCGAAGCTGATCATCTGCGACGAGCCGACGACCGCTCTGGACGTCTCCGTCCAGGCACAGATTCTCACGGAGATGCGGGCTCTGGCACGCGATACCGGGACGGCGCTGATCTGGATCAGCCATGACCTCGCGACCGTCTCATCCCTCGCCTCGCGCATCATCGTCATGTATGCGGGCCGAGTGATCGAGGAAGGACCGATCCGCCAGGTGCTGTCGGCGCCGCGCCACCCCTATACGCGGGGATTGCTCGACTCCCTCCCCGCCAAGGCCGTTGCCGGCAAGGACCTGATGCAGATCCCCGGCGCACCCCCCTCGATGCTGGCGCTGCCGCCGGGCTGTGCCTTCGCGCCGCGGTGCCTGCGGGCCGATGCGGCCTGCGACGCCGAGCCAACGCCGACGGTCGCCGGCGATCGCCGCTGGCGATGCCATCATCCGCATGCGGAGCCGACCTCATGAGCCCCGCGATCGTCGAGGTCCGCAACGTCTCCCGCCGCTTCGCGCCGACCCCCTCCATCGGCGAGCGGATCGCCGGGCTTTTCGGCGCCTATGTCGAGAACCGCACGGTCCACGCGGTCGACCGTGTCAGCCTCGACATCGCCTCCGGCGAGGTCCTCGGCCTTGTCGGCGAATCCGGCTGCGGCAAGTCGACCCTCGGCCGCGTCATTGCAGGAATCCACCCGCCGAGCGACGGCGAGGCCTTCATCCACGGCGAGCCGGTCATGGGGGGACAGCGCCGCCGGGTGAAGACGACGACGCGCGTGCAGATGATCTTCCAGGATCCGTTCGGCTCGCTCGATCCGCGCTTCCGCATCGGAGCGACGATCGCCGAGGGGCCCATCGCCCACGGCCTGATCCGACGCGCCGAGGCCCGCGCCGAGGTCGCCCGCTGGCTCTCGGCCGTCGGCCTGCCGGCCGATGCCGCGGACCGCTTTCCGCATCAGTTCTCCGGCGGCCAGCGCCAGCGGATCGCCATCGCGCGGGCGCTCGCCATGCAGCCCGACATCCTCGTCTGCGACGAGCCTGTCGCCTCGCTCGACGTGTCCATCCAGGCCCAGATCATCAACCTGTTCCTGAAGCTGCGGCGCGAGCTCAACCTCACCATGCTGTTTATCAGCCATGACCTCGGGGTGATCCGGCATATCTGCGACCGGGTGGCGATCATGTATCTCGGGCGCATCGTCGAACTCGGCCGGACGGAGGACATCTACACCCGTCCCGCCCATCACTACACCCGCGCCCTGCTCGACAGCGTGCCCAAGCTCGTGACGACGGGCGACGACCTCGTCAGTTTCCGGCCGATCAGCGGCGAACTGCCCTCGCCGCTCGCGCCGCCGCCCGGCTGCCACTTTCACCTGCGCTGCCCGGCCGCTGACGCGCGATGCCGCAGCGAGGCCCCCGACCTCCGCGACCTCGCCGATGGACGGCGCGCGGCCTGCCACCACCCGCTGATCGACGACAGGACGTGACCCATGGAACCGTGGCAATGGGACGAGGCGGAATGGCGCGGTCGCGTCGAACATGTGCGCGCCGGAAGGTCGCTGAAGCCTGCCAGCTGGCCCGGCGGCGCTCGCTGCGCGGTCGCCCTCTCCTTCGATTCCGACCACGAGACCAACGAACTGCGTGACGGCGGCAACTCCATCGGACGGATGTCCTGGGGACAGTATGGCGCGCGCAGGGGGATCCCCCGCATTCTCTCCGTGCTCGGTCGCGAGTCGGTACCCGCCACCTTCTTCGTCCCCGCCGTGGCGGCCCTGCTCCATCCCGACGAGCAGCGCCGGGTCATTGCCGAGGGTCACGAGATCGGCCTGCATGGCTGGATCCACGAGCTCAACTCCGTCCTGCCGGAGCCGGTCGAGCGCGACCTGCATTTCCGCGCCGCCGACCAGCTGGAGAAGATTACCGGCACCCGTGCCGTCGGGATGCGGACGCCGTCCTGGGACTTTTCACCCTCGACCCTGAAGATCCAGCGCGAGCTCGGGCTGATCTACGATTCCTCGCTGATGGCCGACGACGACCCCTATGAACTGGTCGAGGACGGGGTGCCGACCGGCATCGTCGAACTGCCCGTCGAGTGGATTCGTGACGACGCACCCTATTTCAACATGGACCGCTTCAAGGGGCTGCGCCCCCACACGCCACCGCCGGCAGTGCTCGACATCTTCATGCGCGAATTCGACCGTGCCCATGACGAGGGCGGGCTGTTCCTGCTCACCATGCACCCCCATGTCATCGGCTATCGCTCGCGCATCTTCATCGTCGAAGAGCTGATCCGGCACATGAAGGCTCGCGGGGGATGCTGGTTCGCAACCCATGCCGACGTTGCACGCCACTGCGCGGGCGGGCTCGCCGGGCGGCCGGCACATCACGCCGCATGACGGATCGGCCCTGAACCGGACCGATCCTCGCCGCGATGGAAAAATCAGGCGGCATGATCTTCTTCATGCGCCCGGCAGACGCTAGCCTTCGCTTTCGGCGACGCGCCGAGCGCCCGTCGCCGCGATGGGCTTCGACCGCGGAGGGAGGGTGGAGTGTGATCGCCAAGGTGACCAAGCCGCAGCGCGGCGTCGGCGCGATCGAGACGGGCAGCCGGATCCTGCACGCTTTCGTGACGATCGGGCGCCCCTGCATGCTGCGCGACCTGGCCGAACATGCCGGCATGACCCCGGCGCAGGTCCATGCCTATCTCGTCTCCTTCAAGAGCGCCGGCCTGGTCGAGCAGGAGGACGGGTCCGGCCTCTATCGGCTGGGACCGATGGCGCTCAGCCTCGGTCTGGTCAGGCTTCGCACCCATGACCCCCTCCGCATGGCGAGCGAGGCCATCGTCGCCTTCTCGACCGAACAGGCCGCCATGGTCGCGCTGTCGGTCTGGGGCACCTATGGCCCGACCATCGTCCAGGTGCAGGAGGGCCCTCACCAATTGCACGTCAATGTGCGGGCCGGGACCGTCTTCTCCATCACCGGGACCGCGACCGGAAGGGTCTTCGCCGCCCATCTGCCGGACAGGCTGATCGCCGAACGCGTCACCGCCGAACGGACCGATCGCGCGACCCAGCGCATCGGCGAGGCGACGACGCTGGCCGATCTGAAGCGCCACACGACCTTCATCCGCCGCCACGGCTTTGCGCCGATCGAAGGGCAGCCCGTGCCAGGCGTGAATGCCATCGCGGCACCCGTCCGGGATTACACTGGCCAGCTTCAATGCGTCGTGACCATGATCGGCGCCGCCGGCATGCTGGAGACGAGGTCAGGCGGCGCACGGGCGGAAGCGATGCTGGCCTTTGTCGGGAAGCTCTCGTCCGATCTGGGATACCGGGCACCGTGAAGACCCGGTGACGACAGGGAGAGCATGATGAAGCTTCAGGATCGTGTGGCGCTGGTGACGGGCGCCGGCGGCGGCATCGGGCGGGCGCTCTGCCTCGGCCTGGCGCGGGAAGGCGCCACCGTGATTGCGACAGACCGCTCTCCGGATGCCTGCGCGGCCGTTGCCGAAGCCGTCGTGGCCGCTGGCGGACGGGCGGAATGGGCGGCGCTGGACGTTACCGACCGGGCGGGCGCCGCCGACATCCTGGCCAGCGTGATGGCGCGGACCGGCGACATCTCCATACTGGTCAACGGCGCCGGGATCTGCCCGCGGCACGGCATCGACGACCCGAGCCTTTTCGAGGCCTGGGATGCGGTGATGAAGGTCAATCTCGACGGAGCCCTCAACGTCACCATGGCGGTTCTGCCGGCGCTGAAGCGGACCCGCGGCTGCATCGTCAACATCGCCTCGATCGCCGCCTTCGTCTCCACCGCGACCTCCCTCGGCTATTCGACGTCCAAGGCCGCCCTGAAGATGCTGACGCAGAACCTCGCACAGGAACTCGCCCCCAGCGGCGTCAGGGTCAATGCCATCGCCCCGGGCACCATCGCCACCGAGATGACGATCGCAACCCGCAACGACCCGGCGCGGGCAGCCAAGTTTCTTGCCCGCATCCCCATGGCGCGCTTCGGAGAGCCCGAGGAGCTGGTCGGTCCGGTCGTCTTCCTATGCTCGTCCATGGCGACCTATGTCACCGGCACCACCCTCGTCGTCGACGGCGGCTATCTCGCCGTCTGAGCGGCGAAGACCGGACCCGCCAAACGGCCGCTTGCCAAGCGGGCGAAAGCTCGCCTAGCGTAACGAACGCATTCGTTCCTCGCGAATTCGTGGCGACCCCCACCCGGAAAGGGAGGCCCTTCCGTGACCGCAATCGTGACGGACACGCTCGTCGTCGGCTCGGGCGCCGGTGGCCTCGCCGCGGCCGTCACCGCCCGGCTCGGCGGACTCGACGTGATCGTGGTCGAGAAGGAGGCCCAGTTCGGCGGGGCCTCGGCGCGTTCAGGCGGATGGCTCTGGATCCCGTGCAATCCGCACGCCCGCGCCGCGGGAATGGAAGACACTCCCGCCGAAGCCCGCCGCTACCTGCAGCACGAGGCGGCCAACCATTTCGACGGCGACAGGGTCGACGCCTTCCTGGCCAACGGTCCGGAGATGGTGTCGTTCTTCGAGCAGAACACCGCGGTGAAGTTCGTTCTCGGCCCGGCCTTCTCCGACTACCACCCCGATGCCCCCGGCGCGAAGCCCGGCGGCCGCTCCATCGTTGCCGAGCCCTTCGACGGCCGCGAGCTCGGACCCGAGATCAAGCGCCTGCGCCCGCCGCTCCCCGAGATCACCTTCCTCGGCATGATGATCGGATCCGGCAAGGAGCTGCTGCACTTCTTCAACGTCACGCGGTCGCTGAAGTCGGCCGGTTATGTCGGCATGCTCCTGGCACGTTATGCGCGGGACCTGGCCCTCCACGGCCGCGCCATGCGGCTGACCAACGGCAATGCGCTGATCGGCCGGCTGGCGAAATCGGCCCTGGACCTCGGCATTCCCATCCGCACGTCCAGCGGCTTGCGCGAACTGATTGTCCGGGACGGTCGCGTGGTCGGCGGTATCGTCGAGACCCCGGAAGGCCCGGTCGAGATCCATGCCCGCCGCGGCGTCGTCCTCGCCGCCGGCGGCTTCCCCCGCAACGTCGAGCGTCGCAAGGCGCTCTATCCCCATGCCCCCACCGGACAGGAGCACTTTTCCCCCGCCCCGCCCGGCAATACCGGCGACGGGCTGGGTGTCGCCGAGCGGATCGGGGCCGCCATCGTCACCGACTATCCCAATCCTGCGGCCTGGGCGCCGGTCTCGCGGGTGCCGCGCCGCGACGGCACGACCGGGCTCTTCCCGCATTTCATCGACCGGGCCAAGCCGGGCGTGATCGCCGTTACGCCGGCCGGCGAGCGGTTCGTCAACGAGGCCAACTCGTATCACGATTTCATGCAGGGCCTGTTCAAGGCCACGTCGAAGGGAACCGACGTCAGGGCCTTTCTCATCACCGACCATCCGACGCTGCGGCGCTACGGCCTCGGCTTCGTCAAGCCCTTTCCCGTGCCGCTCTCGCCCTATCTCGGCAATGGCTACCTGAAGAAGGGGCAGACGTTGCGGGATCTCGCCGTCGCGACAGGCATCGCCCCCGAGGCCTTCGAGACGACCGTGCGCGGCTTCAATGAAGCCGCCAGACGCGGCGAAGACCCGGCCTTCGGCCGCGGCAGCACCGCCTACAATCGCTATCTCGGCGACCCCGACGTCAAGCCCAACCCCTGCGTCGCGCCGATCGAGACCGGCCCTTTCTATGCCGTCGAGGTGGTGCCCGGCGAACTGGGGACCTTCGCCGGCATTCGCTGCGATGCCCATGCCCGCGTGCTGGACGGGACGGGGACCCCGATCGCCGGCCTCTATGCCGCCGGCAACGATGCCGCCAGCATCATGGGCGGCAATTACCCCGGCGGCGGCATCACGCTCGGCCCGGCCATGACCTTCGGCTATATCGCCGCCAGGCACATGGAACAGAACCCTGTCGCCCTGTCGGACGAGGAGTTGCCGCAGGGCACACGTGCCTGATCACGCCTAGACGGCCTCCTGGTACCCGCCGAGGATGTGCCGACATCACCAAGGCCGAATGGCCAAGCGGGCTTCTGTGACCTGCCGGAGGAGGAAACGGCGATGAAACTCTTGAGGAAAGTGACGGCCGGGCTTGCGCTTCTGGCCGCGGCGACCTGGATGCCGCTGGCGGAGCCCGCCATGGCGCAGCAATCGCGGACATTCGATCTGCAGCATGGCTTCCC
The DNA here is from genome assembly GCA_019749835.1 of Phreatobacter sp. Taxonomy (GTDB): domain Bacteria; phylum Pseudomonadota; class Alphaproteobacteria; order Rhizobiales; family Phreatobacteraceae; genus Phreatobacter. Next base: position 13,767 of record JAIEPJ010000304.1, read on the forward strand.
CATCAACCTGCCCTCGCTCGGACCGAGCCCGGGCCGCTGGGCGCAGATGGTCGATGCCATGACCAATGGCGAGATCAAGATCCGCGTCCGCAATGCCGGCGAACTGTCGCCGCCGCTCGAGATGTTCGGAGCCGTCTCGTCAGGCGCCATTCCCATGGCCTTCGACTGGATGGGATACTGGGCGAACCAGATCCCGGTCACCAATCTCGTCAGCGCCATGCCCTTCGGCGCATCACCGGAAATCCTGCTCGCCTGGATGTTCCGCGGCGGCGGTCTTGAGATCATCCAGAAGGCCTATGACCCGCACAATGTGGTCATCCTGCCTTGCCACCTCGTCGATTCCGAAGCCGGCGGCTGGTTCCGCAAGGAAATCAACTCGGTCGACGACCTTCGTGGCCTGCGCATGCGCATCGCCGGCCTCGGCGCCCTCGTCCTGTCGAAGCTTGGCGTCTCCACACAGCTCGTCCCCGCCGGCGAGATCTTCGTGGCGCTGGAGCGCGGCCGCATCGACGCCACCGAGTTTTCGCTGCCTTCGATCGACCGCGGCCTCGGCTTCTATCGCGTCGCCAAAAACTACTACTTCCCCGGCTGGCACCAGCTCGCCACCTGGGATTCGATCATCATCAACAAGGGTGTCTGGAACTCGTTCACCGACCGGCAGCGCACGATCATGCGCGAGGCCTGCATGGCGAACGTGACCTTCAACATGTACGACCAGATCGACACCCAGCGCACCGCCCTCGAGTACTATCGCACCCAGGGCGTCACCATCCGGCGCTTCCCCGACACCGTGCTCACCGCCTTGCAGAAGGCCTCGGAAGAGGTCCTGAACGAACAGGCGGCGCGCGATCCTCTGTTCAAGGAAGCCCTCACCAGCCTGCGGGACTATATCTCGAAGGTCGGAGAGTGGCGCGAACTGCAGCGCGTTCCCCCTCCGCTGCGCTGATCCGGGATGGCCGACTGACCCTCCGGCCGGCGCCGCGTGCGCCGGCCGCCGCTTGCAAGGAACCCGGGTCGTGGATGCAGCTCTGAAACTCCTGGATCGCGCCAGCCGCCTGGCCAGCGGCTTCTGCCAGCTCGCCAGCTGGACCCTGCCGCTGGTCATCGTCGTCATTCTCGCCACGGTCCTGGCGAGCCAGCTGCGGCTTTCCACCATCATCGTCTGGGGTTTCGATGTGCCGCTCTTCGGCGACCGGCTGACCGTCACCAGCCTGACCGAACTGCAATGGCACCTCTTCGCCGTCATGGTGATGCTCGGTATCGTCTATGCCGTCGAGACCGACGCCCATGTCCGCATCGATTTCGTCGCCGGTCGCTGGTCGGCGCGCACGCGCGTCATCATCGAACTGATCGGCGACACGTTTCTGCTCCTTCCCTTCACGCTGTTCATGCTGCACTTCTCCTGGCGGTTCACCGGAACGGCCCTGAGGACCGCCGAACGCTCGACGACGGGCGGGCTGGAGGATCGCTACCTCGTCAAAGGCGTGATGCCGCTGGGCTTCGCGCTGCTGGCGATCGTCGTCCTGGTGAAGATCATCCAGCATGTCGTTGCTCTGGTCGGGCACGGGCGCGATCCGGCAACCGTCGACTGGTTCAGCCGCCGGCAGGGCGCCGCGCCGGAAGAGGGGATGACGACGTGACCGGACAATGGCTCCCCATCGCCATGCTGGTGATGCTCATCGCAGGGGCCTTCAGCGGCTATCCCATGGGTTTCGTCATGGCCGGAATCGCCGTCGCCTTCTGCCTCGTCGCCGACGTGCCCATCGCCTTCCTGTTCACCTTCGTGACACGCATCTACGCCGGAATCCTCGCCGACTGGCTCCTCCTGTCGATCCCGCTCTTCGTGTACATGGGTCTGATGCTCGACAAGTCGGGCATTGCCGGGCGGCTGCTGACCTCACTGGCGCGACTGATGGGACCCCTGCCCGGCGGCTATGCCATCGCCGTGGCGGTCATCGGCATCATCATGGCGGCGTCGACCGGCATTGTCGGTGCTTCCATCGTCATGCTCGGCCTGCTCGGCCTGCCGGCCATGCTCGAACGCGGCTATGACCCGCAGATCGCCACCGGCATCATCGCTGCGTCCGGTACGCTCGGCATCCTCATCCCCCCCAGCATCATGCTGGTCGTCTTCGGCGAGGTGCTTCAGGTCTCGGTCGGTGATCTCTTCCTCGGCGCCCTCATTCCCGGCATCCTTCTCGGTCTGCTGTTCATCGTCTGGATCCTCATCGGCTCGGTCTTCTGGCCGCAGCGCATGCCGGCCATCGAACGGCGCGAGGGCATTCCGATCGGCGCGCTGCTGCTCGAGGCCGCAGCCAATCTCGTGGCGCCGCTCGGCCTCATCCTCGCCGTTCTCGGCTCCATCGCGGCCGGCATCGCGACACCCACGGAGGCAGCGGCCATCGGTGCCCTCGGCGCCACCCTGCTTGCCGCCTTTTCCGGCGAGTTCCGCTGGTCTTCCTTGCCGTCGATCCTGCACTCGACGACGCGGACCACGGCCATGATCGCCATGGTCATGATCGGGGCGACCTGCTTCACGGGCCTCTTCCTGCGCATCGGCGGCGACGACCTCGTGCGCAACATGCTCTTCGTCGACACGGTCGGCCCCTGGGGCGTTCTGATCATCATCATGCTCGCGGTCTTCATCCTCGGCTTCGTGCTGGAATGGGTGGAGATCACCTTCATCCTCATCGTGCTCGTCGCCCCGATCGTCGCCGACCTCAATTTCGGCATGGGAATGACGCGCGAGGAAACGCTGATCTGGTTCGGCATCCTCGTCGCCATCAACCTGCAGACGTCCTTCATTTCGCCGCCCTTCGGCGCATCGCTCTACTATCTGAAGGGCATCTGCCCGCCGCATGTCACGATCGGCACGATCTACCGCGGGGTGACGCCCTTCATGATGATCCAGCTCATACCGCTGCTGATTGCCATGGCCTGGCCGCCGCTGATCCTGTGGTTGCCGAAGCTCATGCGCTGACGGTCGTCGGGACGCCCGCCGGCAAAGGCCATCCGCAACGAAAGCGCCCACCGCCGGCGATGACGGGACGATGCGCCCAGTCGTCAGCGACCAGGATTCCCTGGAGCGCTTGGCCAGCCGCTGCTCTTGATTGTTGACAATCAACAATCTGCGCCTTTGACTGTCGGTCGACGGCACTTCAGCCGGGGCCGGACGGAGGGAACCATGACCATCGATCGACGGATATTTGCGGCATCCCTCGTTGTCTCGGCGGGAGCGACGCTCGTCGCGCCAGCCCTCGCCCAGGGCACGGGCACGCTGGACGAGGTCAAGCGCCGCGGATCGCTCCGGGTCGGCGTCACCCAGGCGCCGCCGTGGTATTCCAAGGATCCCCGCACCGGCGAGTGGTCGTCCGGGGTCGGCGTCTCGGTCGGCAAGGCCATGGCGGCAGCGCTCGGCGTCCGCTTCGAGCCGGTGGAAGTCACCTGGGGCACGGCGATCGCGGCCCTGCAGGCCAACCGCATCGACATCATGTATGTGCTCGACGCCACGCCCGAGCGGGCCCAGGCGGTCGACTTTCCCGCGTCCCCCCTCCTCTACTATTCGCTCGCGGTGCTGGCCAAGGACGACCTCGCGGTGCGCAACTGGGAGGACCTGAACAAGCCGGAGGTGCGGATCGCCGTGCCGCAGGCGACCAGCATGGACCGCTTCCTCACCACCAATGTCGCCAAGGCCACCATCCAGCGCTTCCCCGGCAATACCGAGGCCATCGCTGCCTTCCAGTCGGGCCGCGTCGAGGCGGTCTGCCTGTTCCACCCACCGCTGATCGCGGCGCGCCAGCGCCTCGGCGCCGGCAAGATCGTCGTCCCCCAGCCGACCCAGTCCAACCCGTCGAGCGCGGCCGTCCGCAAGGGCGACGCCGCCTTCGTCGCCTGGGTCGACGAGCAGATCGGCGGCTATTACCGCAGCCGCCAGATCCAGGCCTGGTACGAGGAATTCCTCACCGGCTTCGGTCTCGATCCCAAGGCGGCCCCACCGATCATCAAGGAGATGATCGGCTGACGCGGCTCCCGTGTACCGCTGGGACTTCGCGCCGATCTGGGCCAACAGCGACCTGCTGCTGGCCGGCCTCGGCAACACGCTTGTCCTGACCGCCGTGGCGCTCGCCGGCGGCCTGCCGGTCGGCCTTGCCCTGGCGCTGGCGCGGCTGTCCGGCAGCCGCCTTCTCGCGGCCCCCGCCGGGCTGGTCATCGAGGTGTTCCGGACGACGCCGCCGCTGGTCCAGCTCTTCTGGTTCTATTTCGGGCTGCCGATCATCCTGAAGGTCGAGATGACGCCCTATCTCGCCGCGGCTCTCACCTTCACCATCCAGTCCGGGGCCTTCTTCGCCGAGATCTTCCGCGCCGGGATCGTCTCGGTCGACAAGGGCCAGAGCGAGGCGGCGCGGGCCATCGGCATGAGCAAGGCCCAGACGATGAGGCGCATCATCCTGCCCCAGGCGGTCAAACGCATGTTCCCGGCCATGATGGAACGCTCGATCGAGCTGATGAAGACGACCACCCTGGTCGCCACCGTCTCCTATGCCGACCTGCTCTACCAGGCGAACGAACTGGCACAGAAGACCTTCCGCCCCCTTGAGGTCTTCACCGCGGCGGCCCTCCTCTACTTCCTCATCATCACGCTGGTGAGCATGCTGGGCGCACGCGTCGAGCGTCGCATGGCGCAGAGCGGCGAGATGGCACGATGACCTATCGCTGGGACTTCACGCCGCTGCTCGACAACTGGCAGGCCCTGGCCATGGGGGCCGTCGGCACCCTTCGGCTCTTCGCCGTCTGTCTTGTGCTCGGTCTCGGTTTCGGCCTTGTCGTGGCCCTGGCGCGGCGGTCACGCTGGCGGGTGGCGCGCTGGGTCTCCATCGGCTTCATCGAGTTCTTCCGGAACACCCCGGTGCTCGTGCAGATCCTGTGGTTCTATTTCGCCCTGCCGATGCTGGTTCCGGTCGAAATCACCCCCTTCACGGCGGCCATCCTCGGCATCTCGCTCAACTCCGCCGCCTATTCGGCCGAGATCTACCGCGCCGGCATCCAGTCGATCGAACCGGGCCAATGGGAGGCGGCGCGCGCCATCGGCATGTCCGGCCTGCAGACGCTCCGGCGGATCGTCCTGCCCCAGGCCCTGAGGCGGGTGCTGCCGGCGCTGACCAACCGCGGTATCGAGATCTTCAAGATGACGACACTCGCCTCGGTCGTGGCCTATATCGAACTGCTGCACCAGGGCCGGCTCATCGCCTCGCTGAACTTCAATCCGCTGGAGGTCTACAGCGTCATCGGCGCCCTCTTTTTCCTCTTCCTCTACCCGCTCGTGCGCGCGACCTATGCGCTGGAGCGGCGGCTGGCGCGGAGCGACTGAGCCATGGACACGCCTCTCCTCCGGCTTGCCGGCCTCGACAAGCGTTTCGGCGACCGGGCTGTCTTTTCCGGCGTCGATCTCGACGTGAAGCGGGGCGACCGCATCGCCATCATCGGCGCATCGGGGTCGGGCAAGTCCACGCTGCTCCGCTGCATCAACTTCCTCGAACGCCCCGATGCAGGCCGTGTGATCCTGAACGGTGAACCGGTCGGCACCGAGCGCCAGCGTGCGGGCGTCAGCGAGATCCGCTACGACGAGGGTAGCCTGAACCGGCTGCGCCAGCGCGTCGGTATGGTGTTCCAGCAGTTCAACCTGTTCCCCCACATGACGGCGCTCGGCAACGTCATGGAGGGCCTCCTGACGGTCAAGCATATGGCGCGCGCACAGGCCGGCGAGCGCGCACAGGCCGAACTCGCCCGGGTCGGCCTCGCCGACAAGGCCGAGGCCTATCCGGCCCATCTTTCGGGCGGGCAGAAGCAGCGCGTCGCCATTGCACGGGCCCTCGCCATGGAGCCCGAGATCCTGCTCTTCGATGAGCCGACCTCGGCCCTCGACCCGGCCCTCGTCGGAGAGGTGCTGGATGCTATCCAGGCCCTCGCATCGGAAGGGCGCACCATGCTCCTCGTCACCCACGAGATCGGCTTCGCCTACCACATGGCGACCCGCGTCCTCTTTCTCGCCGAGGGCGGCATCTACGAGCAGGGAACGCCCGACGAGGTGCTCAAGGCACCGCGCCGGCCGCTCACCCAGGCCTTCATCGCCGGCCATCGCCGGTTCAGCTTCTGACGGACCATGCCATGACCAGCGCATCGACCTCCACCGCGGGCAGTGCCCAGGGCTATCTCGACGACCCGCGCAACGAGGCGGTTCTCGTCTATGTCGACGGCGCCTTCGTCCCCCGCCACGAGGCCCGCGTCTCCGTCTTCGACAGTGGCTTCGTGCTCGGCGACGGCGTCTGGGAGGGCCTCCGGCTCAAGAACGGCCGCCTGATCCAGTTGGAGGCCCATCTCGACCGTCTGTTCGAGGGGGCCAATTCCATTGCCCTCGACATCGGCCTGAGCCGCGAGGAGGTCGCCGCTGCGGTCAACGAGACCCTGGCGCGCAACGGCATGACCGACGGCGCCCATGTGCGTCTCATGGTGACCCGTGGCGTCAAGAAAACGGTCAACCAGGATCCGCGCTTCATCCTCGGCAAGGCGACCATCGTCATCGTCGCCGAATACAAGACGCCGCGCCCGGAGGCGAAGGCGCGCGGCCTGTCGCTTTTTACCTCCACCTTTCGCACAAGCACGCCGGACGTCTTCGACCTGCGCCTCAATTCGCACAGCCGCCTGAACCTCATCCAGGCGCTTATCCAGGCGATTCATGCGGGCGCCGACGAAGCCTTGATGCTCGATCCCCAGGGCTTCGTCGCCAGTTGCAACTCCACCAACTTCTTCATCGTTCGCCGCGGCGCCCTGTGGACCTCTACCGGCGCCTTCTGCTTCAAGGGTCTCACGCGACAGGCCGTTCTCGATGCTTGGCGCGCGGCTGGGTCGACCGCCGAGGAGCGTCCTTTCACCCTCGCGGAAGTCTATTCGGCCGACGAAGCCTTCATCACCGGAACGCTGGGCGGCGTCACGCCGGTGACGAAGATCGACGGGCGGGTGATCGGCAATGGCGGCCCCGGACCGATGACGATGCTCGCCTCCGGGCGCTACCAGGACTGGGTCGCCCGATGAGCCGCGCAGCAGGCCTCGCGACCGATACGGGCGTCGCGCCGCTGCGGCGCGCGACCTTCCGCGACCTCGTCGCCGAGCGCCTGCGCCATGCCATCATCGACGGCCATGTCGCGCCGGGCAGCACGGTGACGGAACAGCAGCTCGCCGCCGAGTTCGGCGTCAGCCGCGGCCCCCTGCGCGAGGCCATGGGTCAGCTTGTCGAGGAGGGGCTGCTCGTCTCGGTTCCCTATACGGCCACCCGCGTCATGGCGCTGTCGCGCCACGATGTCGGCGAGATCTACTCGCTGCGCACCGCGATGGAACGCCTCGCCTTCACGCAGATCTGGAACCGGCGCACCGAGGCCTTCGCCGCAACCCTCAGGGCACGGCACGAGGCCCTTCTCGCGGCGCTGCCCGGTGGCGACGGCTTCGCCGCGTCGCAGGCCGAAGTGCAGCTTCATGCGACCGTCTACGAATTCTGCGGCCACAGGCTGCTGCTGGAGACCTGGAACCGGATCGCCCCCCGGCTCCATCTCTACCTCGCGGTCCACCAGAAGGCCCATGGACGCTCGGGCCCCCTGGATGATGCCCACCGGGCCTATGTGGATCTGGCGACCGGTGACCGGCTCGACCTGATGCTGGCCGAGCTCGACCATCACATGCAGCGCGGCCTCGACCGTCTGCAGGACTATGTGGCAAGCATCGCCGGCGTCGCAGACTGAGGGCGACCGCAGGGCCGCGCCGCTCTCAGGGGTCCTGGCGGAACATGCGGGCCGCGTCGAGGCAGCGGCCGCAGGCGGTGATCAGGCAGGCCGCCGCGAAGATCCAGGCGATCAGCGCGAAGGCGGCTGGAAACAGGCACATCAGCACGAAGGCGGCGATGGTCTCGGTGCCCTCCGCGAGGCCTCCGACATGAAAGAAGCCCTTGCGGCCGCGGGCCGTGGTTGCGAGGCCGCGCTTCTCGGCGAGGGTGGCGAAAGCGAGAAAGCTTCCACCGGACAGCAGGAAACTGGCGACGAGGACCAGGGCGGGGAAGGCATTCGCCGGATCGGCGATGGCGAAGGCGATGGGGATGGCAGCGTAGAACGCGAAGTCCGCGACGATGTCGAGAAAGGCGCCGAGATCGGTCGGGCCGCGCACGCGCGCCACCGCGCCATCGAGACCATCCGCCAGCCGGGAGATCAGGATCAGCAGCAATCCCCAGCCGGCATGACCGGTCGCGATGGCGAGGGCCGCTGCCAGCCCGAAGGCCAATCCCGCCGCGGTCATGGCATTGGCGGAGCCGCCACGCCGCGCGATCCAGGCGCCGAGCCGCGCCAGAGGGGCGTCGATGAGGCGTCTGGCGAGAGGATCGAACATCGGCGGGCAGTCCTCGTTCGGCCACATGGCAGGTCGCGGCCGGATGAAGAAGTGCAACCCGCACGACTTTTGATCAATCCCCGCCCGCGACGGAGCCAGGTCGGTGAACCCGCTCCCACCCGGTCGGGGAAGGCGGCTAGAGAGCGCCCGGCCCGGCTGCCCGAAGGCCAGGCCCGCCGAGGATCACGCCCCTGCCGCCAGCGCCTCTTCCACCGCGGCCGCCAGCCGGAGAACGTCGCGGTCACGCCCGCGTGGCATGACGATCTGAAGCCCGAGCGGCAGACCCGAACGGTCGAGCCCGCAGGGAACCGAGATCGCCGGCTGACGCGTATGGTTGAACAATGGCGTGAACACCGCGTGGCCGCGCGGGCCGACCGGCACCCCGGCGATCATCTCCGGACCGAGGCGGTCGACGGGCCAGGCGGCGCAGGGCGTGGTCGGTCCGATGGCCGCATCCAGACCCTGGGTGGCGAAGAAGCGCGCGCCGGCGACCGCGACCTGTTCCGACAGGAGCAGGGCGCTGGCGACGTCGGTTCCCGTCAGCGCAAGACCGGCGCTGATCTGCGCCCCCAGATCGGGATCGATCCGGTCCGGCCGTTCCGACCAGGACGCCCCGAAAAGGGCGGCGAGACCGCTCTGCTGGATGGCGCCGAGACCGGCCTCCGCCGCGCCGGCCGGCCACTGGGGGTCGCTGTCGACGATGGTCAGGCCGGCCCGCCGCAGCCGCTCGACACAGGCGGCGACATGGGCTGCGACCTCCGGTTCGACCGGCACGTCGAGGCCCCAGCGCGGGCTATAGGCGATGCGCATCCGCTGGGCCGGAAGCCCGCCATCCGCCGGCAGGATCGCCGAATGCGGGTCGAGCAGGCTAGCCCCCACCATCACCTCGAAGGCGAGCGCCGTGTCGGCGACGGTCCGGGCAATGGGGCAGATGCAGGAAATGGCGAAGAAGGGCTCGGAAAAGCCCGGGCCATAGGGAACGGCGCCGAAGGAGGGCTTGAGCCCGACCAGGCCGGTATGGGCCGGGGGCCTGCGGCTCGAGCCGCCGGCATCGGTGCCGATCGCCAGCGGCACCATGCCGCTCGCGACCGCGGCGACCGGGCCACCCGAGGAGCCCCCGGGGGTCAGGGCCGTGTTC
>JAIEPJ010000136.1 GCA_019749835.1 Phreatobacter sp.
ATCTCCTCCTCTTTGGAGATCAGCAGACGCCACATCGTAGCTTCCGTCACTGTCCGGATTGCGGGGAGCATCTCAGGCTTCTTGCTATTTTGCATGGGATTGGTCGCCCTTATTGATTTTCGCCGCTACCCCACCAACTGCGCTGCATAGCGCCCGCCTGCCACCATGCGAGCGTGCCCAAGTGCGCTGAGGCTCTCCAGGAGCGGCTGCACGGCACTCGAACGAACTCGGACGAAACGTCGGGCCACCTGCTCCGGACTCGCCTCTCCAAGATCTGCTAGAGCCGATCGCACCTGAGCTATTTGCTCAGGCAAGGTCTTCGGCCAAGGGGTTTTGGCAGATAGATCGCGTTGTTCGCCGACATCGAGGACGGCTTGATCGCCGGCGACCGCAGAACTCCGTCCGGCGGGATTCTGATAGTCGGGTCGTAGCCATCTCACCAGGCCTTGCGCCTCCTCGGCTGCTCTCGTGCGGTTCAGTTCTACAAGCCGATCGAGGACGTCATCTTCGTTTAGTTCAGCGGGCCACCCGTACGCAGCGATGACCTCTGCGTCGATCCGATCGTGAATATCGCGGAGGATGCCTACGAGACCTTGGTCGTAAATCTCCCTATCCTTGCCCTCGAGCCGCTCGCCGGCCCTAAGTTTATCGAGGACGTTGTAGATTGCGGTGAGCGTCAACTTTGGATGCTCGTTCTGCCGCACTTTACGGTGAGCATCGAGTTTCTCTCCTAATGCAGCCAAGCGCCCTTGCTGTTCACCGTCCATTGCAGGGAATGGAAAGGGCACAAAGCATTGTGCATGGTTGTAGTTGGAGTCATTGCCTACCCCGAGCCAACCCCCCGCCGCCTCCGCCCAGGTGACGTGCAGTTTTGAGGATAGCACAGCCAAAACGGCAGCATCATCGCTGCCGATTGCGATAATTTTCGTGTCCGGGAGCACCGCACTATCGAGGAAGCTGAACACCCGATGTTTCGCAGTACGGCATGTTGCGATGTAACGTGGGATGGTATCGAGCGCCGGTCGCATTTTGGCTCTAGGTTCCGCGAAAACCCACCACCGCTTGCGATGGACGTCACGATTAACGGAATCGCGAACCGGTTTCACACGATCAAGTATGATTTGATAAAGAGCCGGATATCTCGTCCGAGCTTGGTCTTCTGTCAGTCCAAAAAAATCGACAATAAAATCAGGCTGAGATCCGCTGATTAATTGCTTTCCATTAAGATATGGCCTCAAGATCCTACCACTGATTTCGTCACGGTACATCGTTTTCGCCGTTAAGGCGGAGACCCGGAAGCCCTCACCGACCGGAATGACGCCTTGATGGGCGAGTTGACTGTTAGATTTGAGCGGCGGCGCCCCGGCGACATCGGCGCCGGTACGGAGGTCAGCATGGATACGTCCGCTCCTGGTATCGAAGGTAACTACCAGGCCCTCTGACTCATTTTCGGTCTTTTTCTCCTCGAGAACCGTCATTAGGCGACCGGCAAAGCTACCGGAAGCGGCAACTGTCATAGCAATGCGAACAGCGGCACCGTCGCCAGCATCAACCCAGGGATGGTCGGGTATTGCGAGTACGAGGGACGTTGGCCTCTTGAGGTCTTTCAGGTGCACTTCAAGTACCTGGCGGTTAAATGTCTGCCGTAGAGAATTGGTCGTAATGAAACCAAAGCGCCGGGTCCCGGATCGAAGTGAGAGTGCCGCCTTCTCCCACCAGTACATTACGAAATCCGCGCTTTCAGGTATTTTCGGATAGACTAACCGCAGAGCCTCTGTATATCCGTCGCCGAGCAGCTCTCTCATGCGCTTGTTGCCGATGAACGGCGGGTTCCCGACGATGAAATCAGCCTGTGGCCACGTGGCAGGCCGAGGTTTCGAATAGTCCCACACCTGTGTGCGCGCGGCAGGATCAGGGACACGCTCGCCGGTGACGGGATGCTCGACGGTGCCGATACCGTCCCACCGCGTGACGGCGCTGCCTTCCGCGTCCAAGCGCGGCTGGCGGTCGTCCCAATCCAGCACCGCATCCCGGTTCTCAATGTTCCGGAAGTCCTTCAGGACGGGCTCAGACGGGCTGGCGCTGCCGTGCGTACGAAAGTGCCATTGGAGATAGCCGATCCAAAGCACTAGCTCCGCCACCGCCGCAGCCCAAGGATTGACCTCAATGCCGAGGAACTGGTGCGGGTCCACGGTAAGCCCAGAAAGTGCGAGGGCCCCCTGTTCCTCACCAAGCTCTCGGAGGAGGGCCATCACCTCACCTTCCAGCCGCTTCATCAGCTCTAGGGCCACGTACAGAAAGTTCCCCGATCCACAGGCGGGGTCGAACACACGTGTTTCACAAAGCTGCCGGTGGAACCCGTGCACCACCTGTCGTGCCTCGGTGAGGTTCCCCTGGTTGGCGAGCGTAAGGGCCGCAGCCTGGACAGAGACCCATTCGTCCCGAAGGGGCTGAATCACGGTCGGATTGACGAGGCGCTCGACATACGCGCGCGGGGTATAGTGGGCGCCCAGCTTGTGGCGCTGCCGCTTGTCGAGCGCGCGCTCCAGCAAGGTGCCAAAGATGGCCGGTTCCACTTCGCGCCAGTTGTGCTCGGCCGCCTGGATCAGCAGCGATAGCTGCACATTGTCGAGGGGGAGGGCGGTCGCTTCCTTGAACAGGCCGCCGTTGAACCGCATCAGGTCGCAAGCGAGGGCAGGGGAGAAGCCACCCGTGTTCATCGTCGTCCACAGGCTTTCCAGCATGCGGGCCGCATTCTCAGCCTGACCGCGCATCTTCTTGAGCAGCCCTGAGAACGACTTTTCCGGGATCAGCTCTACGTCCTCGGCGAACATAGTGAAAAGGGCGCGCATGAGGAAACGCGCGACCTCCTCGGACTTGTGGCCTTTTGCCTCGAACGACCGCCCCAGCTCCGCAAGGTGGGCTGCGACCTGACGCGTGACCTGGGCACTGATCCGCGCGGGATCGAGGCTATGGGGGTTGTTCCAGATGGCCTGGAGGCGGGTCCTGACCTCCTCCTTCCGCAAATCTTCGAGGCTGATGCGGTAGCGGTTGCCGTCCGGGAACTGGGTGTAGCCTTGCCCCTGGCCAGAAAAGTCAGCGTAAAGCTCAATGACGTGGCCGACGTCCACGATCGCGAGGAAAGGCGGCCAGCCGTCGTCCCTGGCAACCGCGCGGGCATAGCCGTCGGCTTGGTTTCTCGCCCGCAGCATGGTGTCGTCCCAGCGGCGCGAACCTCTGACGCCATGGCCCTGCCTGGACTGCGGGGCCGTTTCGGGAAGAAGGGTTAGCTGGCTTTCTGCTTCCGCCTGGCGACCGGTTCCCTGCTTGGCCTCCATGATGAAGCAGCCGCGCCGGTACAGGTCGATGAAGCCACGGGACTGCGTACCGGTATGGATGAAGGTGACCGGCCGCTCAAACCGATAGTCATCGGCCTGGGCGTCAGCTGTGGCGGGTTTAGGCGCTTCGACCCCGAGAAGTTGGGTCAATTCAATGGCGAACTGTTGAAAATTGGCGCGCTCACTGCCGCCGGAAGGTTTCCAGCGGGCGATGAAGGCTTCAACGTCGACCATTAATGCGAATGCCCCTGAGCTGTTTATGTATCGTGGGTTGCAGTATTTCCTAGAATGCCTCGTAGCACTAGGGTGCGCCTCGATTTTGTTGCGGTCCCCGCCTGGACATATCGCGACATAGCAAGGCTCTCGGCCGGCTTTCTGCATCCTTTCTGCAAACGGAGGCCTCTGGAGGCCTTGCAGAAAGGGATAAGGGTTTGATTTTTTTCAACTCCCTATCGGCAGTCTAAGGGTTTCATTCTGCAATTTTCCACACAGGCCTACCACGCGTGCCGGTGTTCTGGATGCGCCCCTGGCGCCGCATTTTTGTCAGTAGGTTGCCGATCTTATCTTGTTTTTGCTCGCCGGTGAGCGCATCGCTGAGCTTGTCTGTGAGTAGTTTATCGATTTCGGACCGGGACGCTTGCTCAAAATTCCGAAGATAGTCGATCACCAGCTTGGCGTAATGCTCATCATCCTGAGCTCGCGTTCGAATGTAGGCGGCTTTATCAGCTGTAGCTGCTGCGACGGTGGCGGATACGTGAATATTGGGCTTGCGCCCGTCGATTAGGTTGCTGAGACGGAGGTGCCTGATCGCCTCGTCCGTGATTGGGAGTCGCTTCTGAACCCGGTCAAGCGCCAAAACGTCGGCTAGCGGCAGACCGGTCTGCTGCATGAGCAGTAAGCTGTAGGCTGGATCCACCACTCGGCCATGTATGGTCAGCCTGACGACCTGAGGAGCCGAAAGGTCGAAGTCGGGGAGAGGGAAGAACCGCTGCCGTTGCCGGCGGAAGATGTCCTGGATGCCATACCCCATATGATCAATCATATTGAGTTCGGTCATGGCTTGGGTGAGAAACGGATTCCGGTAGCGGTGAGGAACACGCTCCTCCAGAACGTAATCCTCCGGTGTTCCCTCGAAAAACTCTCCTTGGTTTTCGAGAATCAAACGGTCCTGCTGCTCAATCACGACTATGCGGCCTGCGCGACTATAGTCCTGGTGCGCGATACAATTATGCAAGGCCTCAAGAACAACACGTTGGTCATATTTCGCAACCTCGTGGGCAATCAGCTCGTTCTCGGGCAGCAGTCGCAGCTGAACGTTACGAATGCGGGCAAAAACAAGCGACGACGTCAAAAGGAAGGGCGGACCGAAGTGCTCGTAGGCCCGCTCCTGACCTTCGAGTTTCCAGGTTATCTCGGCAGGGTGCGGATTGAGACGCCAGGCTGACTCAGCCTTGCCCAACAGCAGAAGGGCGGCCCGGGTAATTTTGCCGTTCTGGGTGACCTTGGCCCGATCCAAGAAGATTGCGTCAGTCCAACCGGCGACCTCGCCCGAAGCAAAGCGGTTGGCGTGTTTCGCAGCGAACCGCTCCCGGGCCACCTTCAGGGCCCGAGGATCGATGTCATCAAGGGATGCGCCATCGACCGCCTGGGCTGTCCAGTCTGCGGCCAACGTCTGTGCGCGGATTTCGTCTAGCTTGTCTTGGCCCAGGGCCACCAGACTTTCATTGGCGCGGCCGTAATAGTGGCCCTTCCACGCGATGGGCATTCCCCGGGGAGCCGCGGGGATCTCATACAAAACCACCCGGCCGTCCATGTGGTTGTACTCGTGGATTTCACGAATCGTGAAGCTTCCGGTGCCGTCCAGAATCTGGGCCTTATCAGCCTGGAGGTGCTCTCGATCGGCCTTATAGGCTGTCCCGACGACAGACCTTGTTTTGTTATCGACGCCGAAGACGAGCCAGGCGCGCTCCCGTGCACGTAAATTGGCTTCATTCGCCAGAGCTGAAACATATTTTCCGAGATCGTGGCTCGAAAACCCGTCTTTGGCCCGCTTAAACTCGACCACTTCGCTTTCCCAGTCAGCTAAAAGCTCTCTCAGCAAGGCGGGGAGGTTGGAAGCGTTGATCATTAGGATGATGCTATCATAAGTTGTCGGCCACGTTAAGCCGCCCGCTGCCAAACGGGGGCAAGACGCCACCGTTAGCCGATATCCAAGCCTGTAAGCCAGCGAACCTTGGCTTAGCCCCTGTGTAAGCAAAGGATGACGCCATAACCTTTGCTAGCGGCGTGCCGGTGACCAGGGCCTCGCGTTAACATAACGGCCATTATGCGAAATAAGGTATTGATTATATTCGCATAACGAATGTTATGGACCCATTAGGTCCTTGATGCCGCCGCTGCATATTTCTGCCCACTCATAGCAGTCGGGGACGAGCGCCCAAACTCGGCAGAACAGATCGATCCGCTTGATGCGATGCGGGGGTCGTTGCCCGCTTTTGGGTGAACACACAGCCGTCAACGATATGGTCGGACCGCTTAGGGCCTACCAAGTGGGATATGGCCGCGTTTTAACTGCCGCAGCTGGATCTCGTAGTCCGTGACGAGCTGCCCGGTTTTTCCCCGCCTGAGATGACAATAGCCCCGCGGAGTTGAGGGGCTTTCGGGGGTGAATGTCACATGATGGTGACACTGAGCCACGCTAGACTGGCATTTGGTGCCGAGAAGAGCTTCGCTCTGCATATTCCTTGCTCCCAAGCAGCGCGACTTCCGCATTTGGGTTGCGATTTAGGCAGCGTCGGCTAGTTCCGTTGTGCAGGCGCCGGACCCGATGTACTCCGACCATGCCGACATGAGGCGCCGGCGCTTCTCCAAGGCGTCCTTCCGCCGGTACGCAGCCTCAGCCTTGTTCGGTATCGCGTGGGCCAGGGCCATCTCTATGACCTGAGTCGGAAACGGCGTCTCATCCCCGGCCCAGTCTCGAAATGATGAGCGAAAGCCGTGAACGGTAACCGCGGCCTTAGCTCGCTTCAGAACCATCGGCATCGCCATATTCGATAAGGGGCCGTCCTTGGGACCGGTGAAGACAAGACTCTTGCTGGTCGCCGCAAAGGGTTCCAGCTCTCGCAGGATCTCGCAGGCACGCTCCGGAAGCGGCACTCGGTGCTCCTTTCCGGCCTTCATGCGCTCCTTCGGAACGACCCAAAGGCGCCTATGGAGGTCAACCTCCTCCCAAGTCATGCCAAGAGTTTCATTGCTCCGCGCGGCCGTCAAAATAGTGAATTCCAACGCGCGGGCTGCCATGGCGTGCCGCTTGCGGAGGCCAGCTACGAACGCCGCCACATCTTCATAGGGCATGGCCTTGTGATGACCCCGTACAAGCGCTTTCGTCGCCGGGAGAAGCTTGTTGAGGTGACCCCGCCAGCGTGCGGGGTTCTCACCCGATCGCTTGTTCGCAGCCTTTGCGGCGTCGAGGACATTCTCAACGCGAGACCGGATCCGCGTTGCCGTCTCGTTCTTCACGAGCCAGATAGGCTTCAAGAGCCGAAGGACGTCGTCAGAATCGACCTTATCGACCGGCTTGGCTCGAAGGGCCGTAAGGGCGCGGATGTGCTCTTTGGTAGGCCCGAGCGCATCCTTTTTGACCTTGGACAGGTCGATCTCACGAGAGCCAAGCGCGGTTTCCCACTGCGCTCGGTGCTTGGCATTTCGCATGCCCTTTTTCATCAGGGCGATGTAGTCATCCGCGAACTCACCAAACGTCGGGATCGCCGCCTGCTCTGCGGCAGAGGCGCGGACCACCTCAAGCGGATTCTCGTTGGCAGCGAGCAAACCTCGCAACTCAACAGCTTCTTGCCGGACGGCGGCCAGAGTCTTGTAGCGAGATGAGCCCTCAACGGCCGAGCCTAAACCCATCTCGGTCAGCTTCCCGCGCCATCGGAACATGAAGACCCAGCGCTTCGAGCTCTTGGACGTGACCGCCAGATAGAGGCCGCCACCATCGCTGTATCGCTTCGGCCTGCTCGCTGTCTCGACGAAACGCGCACTCAGTTTGTGGAGCGCTCGACTCATGCTCCTACTCCTACCTACCCAACTTTACCCTAACGCTTACCCCAACAGCCGCCGGCCATCTGGGGACATTGTCAGAATGAGGCTGAGAGATTCGCGTCGCTAAGTCGATGGTTAATCGAGCAAATTTTGGGAGGCGTGATAGAGCTAGACACAGCTGGAGAGTCCAATTTGGCGGGCTTCGGGACCGCCAAATGGCATTGATCGTGCTGACGAAACTAGCCTTTTTCGCAATCTGCCCTACGCGCGACCTAACGAGGGGACGGGATGGCGTTGCGCTCGTGTCGGTGAAGAGCCGAGGTGACCTGAGCCCCCGAACGTCCTCCTGACTTGGGTAGAGTCCGCCGACTGTCCGCCTCACTCGGGATCATCGAGAATTCCCAGCGGCATGAGTTCCGGCTCGTGATGCTGACGGCAGTAGAACAGGTCGAACCTCCGGGTCTCGCCGGTCGTGCGGTTCAGCGATTCGATGTCGAGCGTTCGCCCGCCGCTGCGCATCATGATCACCTGCCGCACCCTGATGACCGGCGGAGGTTCAGCGCCGGTCCAGATGCGGCAGCTCAATTCCAGCTCCCACCGCGGCAGGGCCCCCTGCCGTGAGAGCACGCGGCACCCCGTCGCTTTGCGTGCGACGGTCTCGTGCGGGAATTCCGCCGTCCTTCGGCCGTAGCTGATCATGAGATTGTTGGACGCGCGGCAGGTCGTGAAGTAGCCCCAGAACCCGACATAGTTTCGCCGTTGCGGGGGGCCGTTGGACGTGCCGTCGGGGAGCACCGGCCCCACCGGGCCGAGAGTCGCGGCGACAAGGGCCCCGAGGCCGACGAGGCCGCGCCTCAACCGGAATCGGCGCGCATAGGCGCCTGCACATGCAGCATCCCGGCCGGTCATGCGCGGGCCTCCCGCGGTCCGGTGCGAAACCATGCCCGTGCGACATCGCCATGAACCATGAAACCGGCGAAGCCGATCGAGAAGACGAGAGGCGCGATGAGGGCCGGGATCATGCCGAGAAAGGTCATCACCGGAAGCGATCCGGAGAAGGTCAGAAGCGGCATCACGATCGTGCTGGCATTGACCGAGAGCGCCCACAGGATTGCCAACACCCCGAGGATGCGAGGCCCCCAAGCCGCGCGGAAGGCGAAGGCGGTCAGAAACACGATCGAAAAGACAAAGATCAGGACCGACGGGATCGCCAGCACCACCATGAGCGGCCTCGGCGGAGAGAGGACAGCGACAATCGCGGTCAGGACTAGCCAGCCCAGTTTCAGCGCATTGCCGATGGTCAGGGCGCCGTTCTGATGAAGGACGATCAATGTCCCGACGGGCGGGATGAGGACCAGCACGGCGCATATGCCCGCCATCGCGGACAGAATGATGCCGGGTCGGACATGTGGACGCCGGTCCGGAGGCCCGTCGCGATGGGGAAGCGTCACCATGTCAGCGATCCGCCGCGAAGAAACGCAGTTCGATCGCCCGCCGCGCGGTCGTATCCATCATGCACTGGGCGGCCAGCCAGCGGGCCATCGATCCACCGGCATAATGCACCTGGAAGAACGCGCATTTCCGATCGCGGTAGGTGATCCAGGCGCGCTGCACCTGCTGCAGTTCATGACTGCCCGCCCCTTTCGGGCGATCCCGGAAGTATCGATTCAGCAGCACATCCCAGGCGCGATGTTCATCGTGATAGCAGCGCTCCATCCCCACCGTCGTCTGGTTCTCGGCGTGCGTGAGGCAGGCCGCACTGAACTGGCCGATACAGGCATAGCCGTGGGTCAGCAGGGGGCGCTTGTCGGCGAGGCAGGTCTCGATCCCCTCGACAATGCCGACCCAGCCGGCCTCCTCCTCGTCGCGCTGCTGGGCGAGAGCAGGACATCCGAGAGCGATGAGCATCAGCATCATGGGAATAGCCTGAAGTACCTTCATGCCGGACGTCCTCAACAAGGGGGTCGGAAGGATGCAGCGGTGGCCGGAACGCCTTCGCGCGCGGGCGCGACCAGAGGGCGTGTGTATGTTTTCGCCCAGTAACCGGTGATGGTTCCCGCGCAGCTGAGGCTCCGGCGTTCCTCAGCCAGCTCGAAGGATCGGCCGGTCCAGCCCCACAGGCGCTGGATCAGGCACGGTGTGTCGGCGCCGGGCGGAACAGGCTCCCGCCACAATTCCCGAACGCGCCCGGTTTCCGCATCGAATTCCGGGAATGTCAGCAATCCGGCGTGCCCGGAGGGCCTTTCCGGCTGTGCACCGGGAAAGTCGACGGGGCGGGCCGAGCCATCACCGTGCTCGATGACGAAGTAGGCGCGGGGAAGGCCCTGCTGGGAGTTGCAGGGCGTGACCCACAGGATGCGATCGGGGCGCTGCCGATCGCCCAGAAGCCTGTAGCCGACAGTGGGGTCGAGACCGGGAGAGCCGCAGAGGGCTCGCCGCAGCCGAAGCGCATCCGGCGAAGGCGCAATGGTCGCGGGAAGTTTCGGCAAGGGCGCGGTCACCAAAGCCTGAGACGCCAAGGTCGGAGGCAGGGATGCGGGTGCTTCCGAACCCTTCTCCCGCAGGGCCGAGACGGTGCCCGACCGTGCCTGCGCCCGGTCGATCATCGACAAAGCCTGGCCGATGCCCTGCACGGAGAGGCGTTCCAACACGGCCCCGGCGCGCGTCACCACATGAAGCTGCGTGTCGTCGCTGAGGTTGCCGAGCAGCGCATCGACCATCGGCACGGGAACCTGCCAGTGATCCGATCCGCGGGAGGTCATCGCGACATCCGGTACCGCTGGTGCCGCCCCGACGATGCGCAGCAACCGGTCGTCCTGCGTCGCCCCCAGGGGGTCGGGGCGAAGCGTGCGCAGCGTGACGAAGACCTGCGGTCGCGCGTCCGGCTCCGCCCGCCGCTGGATGCAGATCCGCGACATGCCGAAGGGCGACGGCTGAGCGACGCGCAGCTGTGTCAGCTGCGAGGCATTCACGAGCGAGCAGGTACCGCCATTGTCACAGGAAACGACCCATTCGCCAGTTTCCTTCAGCGTGAACGCCGAAGCAGGGGCGTACGCGAAGAGGGCGGCCGCGATGGATAGTCGTCGGGCGCCAAGACACCGCATTCCTGGCATGCGCCGCGGACGGGCAGGCATGGTCAGCATGGAGGCCTCGTCGCGCAACGCGCGCCGGCCGGCACGGGCGCGAGATTTGCACAGCCCAGTGAAAGCGCATCGGCCAGGCCCTTGGCTTGAAACCCCTTCGACATAAGTCTGGCTCCCAGACCGGTCCTGCCAATCATCTTGGCGACGCCGCACGGGGCAGGCCCTCGAGCAGGCATGGGCCGACCATGATGGCGCAGCGGGGCCTCAGTCATCGGCCGCGGCCGGCGCGACCGTCAGCAGGCTTGCAGACGTGATGGCCGCCATCGCTCGTGCGCAACACCGCAGCGCCCGATGCGGAACATGCGACACTGACCCGACACCCATGCCCGATCCTCTCCTGGCCTCGGATGTCTGTATGGAGAGGTGGCACCCGAAAGGGCTGTGCGCTGACGCACAGCAGGAACGGCATGCCGCTTCACTTGATCCGGATGCCGGCGGCTATGGTGATGAATAGGTCCTGATCCACTCGGATGGCGGGAGCCCGATACAGGCCGGCATTGAGGCAAGGACCAAGAAGATCTGCGAGACACGCAGCCGGTATGGCCACCGGCGCGTCCACGTCATGCTCCAGCGCGGGTATCGATACATCAACACCAAGAGAATCGACAGGATTGACAATGAGTTGGGGTTGAAGTCACGGAACAAGGCGCCAAAGCGCCGGGTCAAGGCCAAGCTGCAGGACGACCGTGCGACGGCTCTCCGGCACCCCCGCCGTCATGAGCCCTGACCCTGGAAGGTTCCAGCTCCAGCGGGCCGCAAAACTCTGGGAGAACGACACCAGTCCCTGCAGCAACGGCCAGAGGGATCTGCGCAGCCTGCGGAGATCCCATCGTGAGCCTCTGACGCCGAAAGTCCGGCCAGTTGCACCCGATACAAGACGGGCCAAGAGACAGGTCAATTCGGCGCGGGCGTCTCAGTGATCGCTGGCAGCGCAAGGTCTGAATCCGCTTGCGGCCCTGTATCAGGCATATGCTGATGGATCAGACTGATCGGTCGAATGACTGCTTCCGATCCGGCCCCGAGAGACATGTGCAGCTGGACATAGGCCTTGGCGACCTGCTGGCGTCCTGTCACCAGCTGCTCCCGGCTCTGCGCGAGCGACCTCTCGACCTCAAGGACTTCGCTGTAGGTGGCGGCACCCAGAGCGAAGGCTTGTGTCACGAGGCGCGCTGCCCGCTGGTTCGCTTCGACTGCGCTTGCCAACCGATCCATGGCCAGTCTTGCACTGCGCAGCCGCGCGATGGCTGTATCGACCTCGGCCACGGCGCTGGCGACGATTGACCGCCATTCCAGATGGCGGCTTTCGATAACAGAACGCTGTGCGGAGAGATTGGCACGGAGCCGCGGCAAATCGAGCACCGGAATGGATATTTGCGGGCCGAGCGAGGCTCCGAACCGTCCGGCTGTTCCCGCTACCAAGGCCAGGTCGCTGACGCTGATCGTTCCGTTGATCGAGATGCTCGGATAGAGCAAGGCCTCGGCAACGCCCGCATCTGCAGTTGCAATGGCCAGCGCACGCTCTGCACGCCGCACATCGGGTCTCCGGCGCAGCAGATCCGCGGGTTGTCCGGTCCGTTCGGTCCGGTTTGGAAGCAGAACACGCACCTGCGTCCGCAGCTTGGCTTCGATCTGCGGGGCGGGTTCATCGAGAAGAACGGACATCCTGTTGACGGCATTCTGAAAGCCGGCCGCAAAGGAGGGAACCTGAGCGGCTGTTGCATGCATCAAGGCTTCAGCACGGGCAACGGCCAGCGACGTGCCTTCACCGCGGTTCAGGCTCTGGCGCAACGTGGCGACCAGCCGTTCCTGTGACCGCAGATTTTGTCGTGCGGCGAGGTCGCCTTCCAGAAAGGCGGAGGCATCGATAGCCGCATCGACCATCTCGGCGATGAACTGCAGCTTTGCCGCTTCCACGTCGATCCTTGCAACGTCGAGGGACGCCGAGCCCGACTCCCTCTGCCGTCGAAATCGCCCGAAGAGATCGATCTGCCACGCTGCAGTCGACGAAAGCCCGGCCTGGACCACGCTGTTCCGTCCGAAGCGATCCAGGGTTGCTCGGCCGGTCGCACCTTCACCGGATGCCTGGGCGCTCCCGCTCAACGGGGACGCCACCACCGAATCCAAACGCGCGCGCGCCTCGACCACGCGCTGAAGCGCTTGCTGGATCCGCAGGTTCTGAGACAGGCCGCGGTCAACGAATTCATCAACGACCGGACTGGCGAATGCCTTCCACCAATGGGAGTCGGGATCGCGCGGCGTGCTCGAACGGGCCGAGTGATATCGATCCGCAAATACGGCGCCCGGCGCGCGATGATCGCTCCCCACTGTACAGGCGCCAACGGCTGCCAGGAGAGGCCAGACCATGATGAAACCGCGAAAACGCACCGCCGGGACCGCCCCTTTTACCGTGATACAACGTGGTAAATGAGCGGTCTAAAAATACCGTTAATTGCCCCTTAACGCCCGATCGGCATTTGCGGGTCAACTTTTCGGCACCAAGTGCCGCAGGCCACGACCAGGCGCTTTTCCGTTGGATGCCCGGTCGGACACTGGCCGCAAGGTCGCCGGTCTTGTGGATGGGGATCAGACGTCCTGTTCGACAACCGCACGCATCCGGACCGGTGATCGCAAACCGCCCAACAAATGAGGGCGGCACGAACTCCTGTTCATGATTTCCCGATTGATCTCAGAGGCTTACCCTGCGTGTGGCGAGGCTCTGTACGGAGGCGATGAAGGTCCTGGGGCCAGCGCGTCCGATGGTCCGCTCGAATCGTCCAATGAACGGCCAGAGCCCCCGCGGCCTCGACCATTCGGCCAGCTGAGCCGTCGCGCGACTGATACAGGCAGGCGAAATCGGTCCGCATGCCGATCTCGATCGAAGGAGCCACGACCGCCAAGCCCGCTACACGCGGCGGAATTCAACCAATCGTTTTTCTGTGAGGTTCTTCGGCGTCCTCGATTGCGAGCCTTTGCCGATCATCGTTCCGATAAAGCCGAAGAGAAAGCTGCGTGAACAGGCTTCAGCAGATAGGCAAGCAGCGTCTTCTGGCCCGTTCTGATATCCGCATTCACAACCATTCCCGGCTGAACCGTCATGTTCAGGCCCGCGGGGCCGACATGTTCGGCTTCGAGCCTGATGCGAATGCGGAACACTGGAGGCGCGTTGGGACGTTTCAGGCTTGTCGGAGAGACGGATTCAACGATCCCGGGGATTCCGCCGAAACGCGCGAAGTCAAAGGCTGAGACCTTGACCAGCACAGGCATCCCCGGCCTGATATGTCCGACGTCGTCTGGTGAAACTTCAACTTCAGCAAAAGCAGCGGTGCGATAGGGAACGATCTCGGCGACCGGCCCTCCGGGTGCGATCACAGCCCCCAGACTGCGCGCGCTCAGCTGATTGACAAGGCCATCAACCGGAGAGCGGATCACGAGGCGCTGCAGCCGCTCTTCGAGGCGCAGTTCTGTGCTGGTCGCTTCGGAGAGATCAACCCTGAGCTTCAAGATTTCCAGATATGCATCCTGTCGCGCCCTGGCGACGATCTCGGCATGGCGCGCAGTCGCCTGATCAACTGCGCTCTCGGCGCTGGCAAGCTCATTGGAGGTTCGGGCGAACTCAGATTCGAGGCGTACGCGATCTCGATGCAGCGCTTCGATTTCCGGCAGGCGCACCAGCCCTGCACGCAGCATCGGCTCGCGGCGGGTAATGGAAGCGCGCACATCGCCAAGCTCTTCGGACAGCTTCTCCTTCTTGATCTTTGCCGCACCCAGTGCCTGCCGGCGGCTTTCGATCTCCGCGAGCGCTGCGCGCAGCTGGGCTGCCCTGGTTTCAACCTGGGCGTCCAAGGACGCCCGCTGATCACTGATGCCGCCGCGCGGGCCGAGCTCCGGGAGAGACAGGACCCGCCCTTCCGCAAAGTCCTGGAGACGCCCAATCGAACCCTCGAGAGCCAGACGCCGGGCGCGAGTATGTTCAAGCTCCGATCTCAGCGCGGCATCATCGAGAGCGATGATGGGATCACCCGACCTTACCCGCTGGCCCTCGCTCGCAAAAAGCCGGGCGACCCTGCCACCTTCCAGATGCTGGATCGGCTGCACGAAACCTTCGGGGAGAATTTCGCCCCGCCCGATGGCAATCTCGCGCAATGGCGCAACAGCCGCCCACGTGAAGAAGCCGAGGACCGCGAAAGCCGCGGCGAACACGGTGAGGCGTGCCAGTATCGGCGGCGAACGTTCCTCAATCTGAAGCACCGGGGTCAGGTAGCGCGCAACTTTGCTATCAATCGGCCTGCTGGGCGCGATGACCTCCCTCGGGACACGATCGATAGCGGCGGCCTTAGGCGACATCGCCAAGCATCCTTTCGAGCTTTGGCAGGACCTGTTCGGGCGGGGCCAGACCAATGACGCGGCCACGATCGACCACGGCCACCTTGTCAGCCAGAGCCGCGTGGCTCGGACGATGGGTCACCATGATGACGGTCGTCTTGCCCTTGAGATTCTTGAGCGTGGCGACAAGGGCCGCGTCGAGCTTGGGATCGAGCGCCTGGGCAGGCTCATCAAGAAGGAGCAGGCGCGGCTGCCGCAGGAGGGCCTGGGCGAGAGCCAGGCTTTGCCTGAGGCCCTCGGAGAGACTGCTGTGGTTGGCATCGGACATCTGTGTGTCGAGGCCCTCGGGAAGGAGTTCGATCGTCTCGAGCGCTCCCACCTCGGCCAATACGGTCTTGATATCACCGAGCGGCACGGCGGGTGCCGCGAGGCGCATGTTCTGGATGATCGATCCGCTAAAGAAAGTCGCAGCCTGGGGCACATAGCCGATGGCCGCTCGTGCCGCTGCCGGATCAAACTGCTTCAGATTGACCCCATCGAGCGAAACCGTTCCACCCTGCGGCTGGATCAGCCCGAGAATGATGCGAAGCAGCGTGCTCTTGCCGGCCCCAGACGATCCCATGACCGCCACGAGCTCGCCAGGTTGCACGACAATGTTGACACCAACCACGGCAGGCTCGCTTGCACGCGGATAGCGGTAGCCGACATCGGTCAGCTTGAGTTCGCCTGAAATCTGCTTCTGCCAGGGGAAAACGAGGGCTCCCGAACCTTCCGGCCGAAGGGCCATGAACTGGTTCAGCTGGTCCAGAGACTGGGCGATCTCGCTCAGGCGAATGGCAGTCAGGAACAGCTGCTGCAGCGGTCCCAGAAGCCGCCAGACCAGCATCATGCCGGCGACGAGGCCGCCGATGGTCAGTTGCTCCGCGAAGACCAGCGCTGTCCCGAATGTGATTGTCGCAACCCCGGCCAGTGGAACCGCCATCTGGGCCAGGCTCTGCAGCAGGGAAGACAGATAAACCACCCGCTTCTGTGCGAGGGTGGCGGCAGCCGAGGCAGCTTCCAGGTTCCTCCTCCATTGATCCACGGCCCGGGCGGCCCGGATCGCCCGCATATGGGAAAAGGTGTCGAGAAGCATTGCCTGTCTCTCGGCCGCGAGCCTTCCCGCCTCGCTCGACCGTCGACGCAAGGCTGGCAGAACCGCAATACCGACCACCAGAAACAGCACGGCAACCACAAGGGGTCCGATCATCAGCTGTGGGGCAAGCACGAGGAGGCCGATGACCACGAGCAGTATGAATGGAAGCTCCAGTGCGATGGCGAGCAACGGCCCGCTGAAGACCTCTCGAAGATTCTCGAACTGGTTGAGCTTGGAAACCTGTGCTCCCGTCGGAATCGTCGCAGTCATTTCAAACGGCAGGCTCAGGAGCTTGGCAAACACATGCGTCGACACGAGGAAGTCGATACGTCCGGACAGAAATCCGACAATCCGGGCCTTGACCGACCGCAGCACAACCTCAAGCAAGGCCGCTATCAGCACGCCGATGACGACCGCAACGAGCGTGTCGAAGGCACGCGCGGGGATGATGCTGTCGTAGATCGCCATCATCACGAACGGTGATACGAGGCTGACCAGATTGATCAGCATTGTGAGGAACAGGAGCAGCCCCAGAGATCCTCTCAGCCGCCAAACAAGGTCTCCAAGGAAGGAGCGGCTGGCCTGGGTCTCACCGGGAGCGCTACTGCCTTTCTCGAAGGTGAGAGCATCGCCAGAAAGGCTGGATAGCGGGACCTGCCGTCGCAGGCCTTCGGCGCTGATCAGGTCGGCCATGGCCCCGTCAATCGCCGTGACGATGTCGACCGCGCCATCGGGGCGGATGATCGCGACCGGACAGAGGCGTGTGTCCAGCGCAGCCAGGCTGTGACGCCAGGGGCGTGTCGGCAGGCCGAGGCGTGCAAGAACGTCGAAGAGGGCAATATCGTCGAAGACCCCTCCATCGTGGGGCAGGGCTTCGGCAAGCACGCGGTTGGATCCGCGCCAGTCCAGAAGACGCAACAAGATCGGCAGAGCCGATAGGGCTGGCCCCTCCATGGGCCCTGTCCCGAAGGCACCGTCGCGGAGCTGTTCCTCCAGCGCGCGGTAAAAGCCGTCCTGACCGCCTCTTGCCGACTCGGGCGCCTCCAGCCGGCTCCGCAGATGCTGCAGGAGACCGCGCGCTGTTCCATCCCTGGGCCGCGACACCGACGAGGTCATCACGCGATTCTCTCGTCGAGCGATGCGACAGCGTCCTCGTAGATGCCGCCATCGGCAATGCGCAGCCTCCGGTCGGCGAGCGAGAGATAGGACGGACGGTGGGTGACGAGCACGATCGCAGCATGCGGCTTCTGGGTTTCCAGATAGGCACGGAGCTTCATGTCGGCGGTGCGATCGAGGCCCTTGTTGGCCTCGTCGAACAGAATGATCCGGGGCGCTCCGAGAAGCCCGCGAACGATCGAAACCTGCTGCGCGATCGAACTGGGCAGGAGGGTCTGCCCCGCGCCGGTCACCTGCAGGGTCAAGCCCTCGGGCTTGGTTCCGAAGAACCGATCCAGGCCAAGCGCGACGCTGAGTTCGATCGCCTCCTCGATATGGTCTTCCGGCGCAAAGCACGTGAGATTCTCGATGACCGTTCCGGTCAGTAGGGGGGCTCGCTGGGGGAGAAGCGCAACCTGGCGCCTGACTGTTTCCGGATCCAATGTCTCGCGGTTGAGGCCATTGATGAGGACCTGGCCGCGCGTCGGCGCCATCAGTCCTGCCAGAAGGTTGAGCAGCGCCGTCTTGCCGGATCCTGATGGTCCGGTCAGTGCGATCGTCTCCCCGACCTTCAGTTCGAGCCTCACGTTCTGCAGCAGGGGTTCACCAGCCTTTGTGGCCAGCGACACATTCTCGAGGGTCAGTGTTTCGATGGGGCCAGGATCACGATGTCCGGCAGGGGCCGAAGGCAGGGCGAGCATGGCCTGATAGCGACGCTCATAGTCGGCGGCCTGCAGCGCGCCGGCGAGATGCCCTTGCAGGTTGACCACCGGCTGTACGGCGCGGCCGGCAAGGATGACGCAGGCCGCCAGGGCGCCGACGGTCACGGTGCCCTGGATCACGAGAACGGCGCCCGCAGCGCCCACCACGGTGGCGACCAGATTGAGCAACATGGCGTTGAGGCCGGCGGCCGACTGGCTCAAGACGGCCACGTTGTGCCCATTGACGCTCGTTGACCGCACCAGTTTCTCGTAGCGCCGCGTGATCAAGGCTTCGAGCCCGAGGCTCTTGATGGGTTCGAGCGCCTCCAGGGAGTGGATGACGAAGGACCCGCGCTCGCCATCGGCCTGCGCACGGGATTCGACGGCCTTCCTCAGACGCCTCGCCGAGATGGCGCCGGTCAGATGCACCACCAGGATCATGCCGATCGTAACGGCTGCAAGAATCGGCGAGACCCAGGCGATGACGGCAAGGAAGACCACGATGAAGGGCAGGTCGACGAAGGCGACACCGCTCTCGCCGACCCGACGTTCGCGCAAACGGTCGATCGCTGACATGAGTTCGAGATAGCGCCCCGGTGACGTCTGTTCGAGACCGTCGAGATCGCAGGCCAGCGCGTGGCGGATCGCGGCGATGCGCATGCGATGTTCATAGACGGCCCCGACCCAGCCAAGGATAGCTGCCCGCGCGGCGCGAACCGCAAATTCGAGCATGACGGCGACAAACAGGCCAAGACCGAGGACGACCAGGCTGGCCATGGCCTGACGCGGGATGATCCGGTCATAGACCTGCAACAGCACGATCGGCAGGGCGAGGCCGAGTACATTGACGACGACGGTCGCCGCAACGATCTCAGCATTCGCGGATCTGGGGAGACCGTTCACCTGCGCGACCATCGACGCCATAACGCAACCACACCTGACCGGGGAAACCCCCAGCAGACCCAACGTAAAGCGTCAGGGTTAATTCCAGTTTAAGCGCGTAAAAATGGCTGGAGTGGGAGCCCAAGGCGTTGGGTTCGGGGACTTTGCAATAAATTCACAGGGTCAGCGACAAGCATAAGTTAAAAATTCACTAATTGATGATTGAAGTCACAAATTACCACGTAATTCGCTCGATTCCTGTAAAGTCGATCCGATCTTCATTGTTGGCACCGTAGCGAATTCGCCCGGACGCATCGGCAGACAGAATGATTTCGCTCGCATTCTGAGTCGTTACGACTGACCCGGAGTCCAGTTCGAGCGTGAAGGTGCCGGCCGGCAGGCCTGTCATCTCGATCACATCGATCCAGCCGCCGCCGGTGCCGCCGCTCACATTGTCCCGACCGTCGCCCACGACGAACGTGAACCAGTCCGACCCCCCTCCGCCGGTCAGGGTGTCGTCGCCCCGTCCACCGTTGATGCCGTTGAAGCCGTCATTGCCGACCAAGGTGTCGCCGAAGGCCGAACCCGCGAGGTTCTCGAAGTTCGAGATCGTATCGCCGGTAGCGTGCCCACCCGATACGGAACCCGTCGCAAGGTTCGCGCTGACGCCCGCGTTCGATCCCGCATAGCTCAATGTGTCGGCGCCGGCTCCGCCATTGAGGACGTCAGCACCCGCACCGCCAATGATCACGTCGTTCCGGCTGGTCCCGGTGATCGTGTCATTACCGCTGGAGCCGACAATGGTGATCTTGTCGGATCCGCTTGTCCAGTTCGAGAATGTCCAACTGGACAAATTGGCCGAGGTTGATGCCCCGAGATTGACGACAATCGTATTGACGGAGCCATCACCGGTGACAGCCAGCGACGTCGCAAAACCGGAACCGATCTGGG
The DNA here is from genome assembly GCA_019749835.1 of Phreatobacter sp. Lineage (GTDB taxonomy): Bacteria > Pseudomonadota > Alphaproteobacteria > Rhizobiales > Phreatobacteraceae > Phreatobacter. The sequence continues at coordinate 19,673 of JAIEPJ010000136.1, forward strand.
AAGCGCCAAGTGTGGCGGTCGCCGCCCCGGCGAAGGTGAGCGCCTCGATCGACGTCACCGTGCCGGATGAGAACGTGTTCGATCCTGAGACCCGGATTGTGTCGGTTCCGGTGCCACCGTCGACTGACTCACCAGCAGCGAAATCCGACGCAGCAAACAGGAACGTGTCGTTCCCTGCGCCACCGCTGAGAACGTCGCTGCCGGACCCGCCGTTGATCGTGTCGTTGCCGCCGCCACCAAAGAGTCTGTCGTTCCCCGCGCCACCGATAAGGGAGTCGCGTTGTTCGCCGCCATAGATCGTGTCGTTGCCGTTCCCGCCGTCCAGCGTATCGGGTTGGTAGGTCAGTTCCCGCAGACTGACATTGTCGATAAAGCCGCCAAAGTTGTTATTATCGCCTGCCTCTTCACGGAATTCCAGCCTGTCCAGGCCTCCGGTGCCGGTGACGGTGAACTTGCGGGTCTCCCAGCTATTGCTCGCCGGCTCGATGGTGGCGATGAGCTGACCGGCCCAGTAGACGAGGATCGTTTGCGAGTCCGGACTGGCCCCCGAACGGAGGGCCACATCCAGACTGAGTTCATATTCCTTGCCCGCTTCAGTCTGGACATCCTGATGGACCCTATCGACGGCTGAATCCGCATCTACTTCCAGCCATCTGGTGCCTTCGGACGCATTCATGTTCGTAAAACCATCTTGACTAATGTCGATGGTTCCCGTTGTCGTGGACCAGCCGGTGATGCTGGAGAAATACTGGTATTCTCCGGTGAAACTCTGGGCTTCGAAAGAGCCGTTGACGAGAAGGTTGGTCCCGGAGGCAGTAACCTTCGATCCCATGCCATAGATGATGTCGTCTTGAGCCGTGCCGACAATGCTGTTCTGCCCGGCCGTGCCGATGTGAATGCCGATGGTCTCTGAATAGGACTCGCCGGCACTATTGGTGACCCGCACCGTCACGGTGTCGGAGAAGACACCGGCAATGGGGCCCCCGACATTCATGAAATAGTTGATCGTACCGTCGGAGTTGCCGACGACGAGATCCAGATCGCCGTCGCCATCGATGTCCGCGGCGTCGATACTGGCATCGCCGCCGATATCGGTCAGCCCGAAGGGGTTGATCGCGGCCCGAACGAAAGTGGGAGCCGTGGCGGAGCCGGTGTTTTCGAAATAGACGAACTGTCCATCCTCCCGGCCGACCAGGGCATCGAGATCGCCGTCACCGTCGAAATCGGCAAATTCGGGAGAGGCACGGGTGCCCACATCCGAGAGGCCGAAGGGGTTTGCGCCGACAAAGGTGAAGGACGGACTGGAGGCTGTCCCATTGTTCCGAAAATAGTCGAGGTTGCCGGCATCGTCGCCGATTATGGCGTCCTGGTCGCCATCGCCGTCGAGATCGGCAAACGTAATCGCTGTGGCAGAGCCGGCATCTGACAGACCGAACGGGTTGGTCACAGCCGCCGCAAAGCTGGGATTCGCCGCGGTGCCGGTGTTCTGGAAGTAGAGGGTATTCCCCGTGCTGTCGGAAATGAAGGCGTCGAGATCGCCGTCATTGTTGATATCGACGAATGTCGGGTCACCATCGATGCCATTGGAGTTCAGCGTGAACGGGTTGTGCTGCACGAACGAATAGGTCGGGTTCGTGGAGGTGCCGGTATTGCGATAGAAGGCGATCCCGCCAGCGTCGCGGCCAACGAACAGGTCCAGATCGCCGTCATTGTCGATATCGACCAGATGCGGGTTGCTGTCGGTGCCCTGATCGAACCCGTTGAAGGGATTGAGGCTGCCTGTGCGGGCCAGGAATGCGGGAGAACCACCCGGTACCACATAGGCACTGCTGAGTGAAATCGCGCCGGTTGCGCCATTGATCGTGAAGGCGCCGCCGGCATTGTCGGTCAACGCATAGGTGAAACTGCCACCCCCATTCGGGTCGGTAACCGATGTGACGCTGGCAACGACCGTGCCGGCCGCAATCGTTCCGGAACCAGCGGTGATCGTCGCACCGGTGAACTGGATATCCGTCGGCGCTTCGCTGATGTTGTTGACCGCGATGGTGAAGACCTTCGAGAAGGTGTTTCCACCGCCGTCATTGACCTGCACCGTGACAGTGTGAGAGCTGGCCGCCTCAAAATTGGTCTCCAGGCCGGGCCTGACGATGATCTTGTCACCCGATATGGCGAACAGGCCGCTGGGATCGCTGGTCAGCGTATAGGTGAAGCTGTTGCTGGCATCGGCATCGGTGGTCGACAGGGTGCCGACGATCTGCCTGACGTCCCAGCCCCCGCCGGGCGGCGCGAAGCTGATGGGCGTGTCGCCTTGGTTGATCTGCCCCCAATCGCCGGATGTCCATGCCGCGCCGCTGCCCTGCGACCCTGCCAGGCTGGTCTCGCCGACCGACACGTTCTTGATGTAGACATTCGTGTCATAGCCGTTGACCCCGTCCCAACTGTCGTTGATCAAGACGAAGGAGATCGTGCCGGGATCGGTGACGCCAAGCGGCAGGTTGAGGGTGAAGGTCTGGGCGACGGCCTCGAGCTGGGACAGGCTCGCATAGCCGCTGGCGCGGGTGTCGTGGGCATTGGTCAACTCGACGATGCCGAGCGAGACGCCGTTGGCAAAGACTTCGACCAGCGGCGGATTCAGATCCTTCTCGCCTGAAAGCGTGAAGGTGATCTTGCCCGTGCCCTCTTCGTTGATGCCCGTGCTGGCGAGGGAGATATTGGTCGGCGTCTCGTCATTGATGTCGTTCACGCCGATGCTGAATGTCTGGTTCGAGACGGAGCCGTCGGCCGATGTGGCGCGGACGGTGATCGCGTGGCTCGTCTGTGTCTCGAAATTCAGGGCCCCCGCGACGGTGACCACGCCCGTGGTGGCGTTGATGGCGAAGCGGCCGCCGGCATTGTCGGTGAGGGAATAGGTGACGGCGGAATTGGTGGCATCGGCGTCTGAGGCGAAGGCGGTGATGCCGACGGTTGTTCCGATCGCGGCATTCTCATTGACGGCATTGGCGGCACCATTGCTGTCGGTGATCGAGGTGACGTCGAACTCGTCGACGTCGTTGACGGTGATCGTGTAGCTCTGGGTCGAGATCGAACCGTCGGCCGATGTGGCGCGGACGGTGATCGACTGTGTGGCGCCGGCCTCGCGGTCGATGGCCCCCGCCACGAAGACGGCGCCCGTGGTGGCGTTGATGACGAAGCGGCCGCCGGCATTGTCGGTGAGGGAATAGGTGACGGCGTTGGTGGTGGCGTCGGCGTCGGAGGCGAAGGCGGTGATGCCGACGGCCGTGCCGATGGCGGCATTCTCATTGACGGCATTGGCGGCGCCATTGCTATCGGTGATGGCGGAGACGTCGAACTCGTCGACATCATTGACGGTGATGCTGTAGCTCCGGCTCGAGATCGAACCGTCGGCGGATGTGGCGCGGACGGTGATCGGTGTTGAGGCGCCGGCCTCGCGGTCGATGGCCCCCGCCACGGTGACGACGCCGGTGGTGGCATTGATGGCGAAGCGGCCGCCGGGATTGTTAGTGAGGGAATAGGTGACCGCGTTCGTGGTGGCATCGGCGTCGGAAGCGAAGGCGGTAATGCCGACGGTTGTGCCGATCGCGGCATTCTCATTGACGGCATTGGCGGCGGCATCGGTGTCGCTAATGGCGGAGACGTCGAACTCGTCGAGGTCATTGACGGTGATGCTGTAGCTCTGCATCGCGGCCGAACCG
>JAIEPJ010000076.1 GCA_019749835.1 Phreatobacter sp.
CCGGCCCCGGGGGGGGCGGGGGGGCCGGCGGGGGGGGGCCCCCCCCCCGAGCCGCTTGTCTGAGAAGGCTCCCCCTCACCCGCTCCTCGCTGGCGCTCGGATCGACCTCTCCCCGCCGGGGAGAGGTGAGCCGTAGCGCCTTGCCCGGCTCGAAATCGCGCACCAGACATTGTGTGAAGTCGCCATGACCCCCGTCACCGTCATTCCGGGCGATGGCCCGCTCGTCCTCGGCCAGCCCCATGTCGGCACCATGATCCCGCCGGAGGTTTCGGTGGCGCTGAATGACCGCGGCCGGTCCGTTCCGGATACCGACTGGTGGCTCGACCGGCTCTATGCCGGCATCGCTGCACGCACCGGCGCCACCGTCATCCGCCAGGAGATCTCGCGCTTCGTCATCGACGTGAACCGCGACCCCTCCGGCATCTCGCTCTATCCCGGGCAGAACACCACGACGCTCTGCCCGACCACGACCTTCGACGCCGAGCCCATCTACCGGGAAGGCTGCGATCCCGACCCGGCGGAGATCGACCGCCGCAGGCGGCTCTATTTCGCGCCTTTCCATGCCGCCATGGCCGCGGCCATCGAGACGGCGCGCATCCGCCACGGCTATTGCGTGCTCTACGACTGCCATTCCATCCGCTCGGTGGTGCCGAACCTCTTCCCCGGCACGCTCCCCGTTTTCAACATCGGCACCAATGGTGGCGCGTCCTGCGCCCCCGCGCTCCGCGACGCCGCCGTCCGTGTGGCCGAGGCCTCCGGCCTGAGCTTCGTCGCCGACGGGCGCTTCAAGGGCGGCTGGATCACCCGCCACTACGGCGCGCCCGACCGCCACATCCACGCCGTGCAGATGGAGCTGGCGCAATCCGCCTACATGCTGGAGGTGCCGCCCTGGACCTATGACGAGACCGTTGCGGCGAAGACGGAGGCCGTTCTCGACCGCATCGTCGCCGCCATCCTCGCCGCCGCTGCCACTCTGGAGGCCCGCCCATGACCACCCGTCTCGACAATTCCCGCATCATCCGGGCGCCGCGCGGCCGCGAGATGACGGCCAAGACCTGGGGCGCCGAGGCGGCGCTCCGCATGCTGATGAACAATCTCGACCCCGAGGTTGCCGAGCGTCCCAACGAGCTCGTCGTCTATGGCGGCATTGGCCGCGCCGCCCGCGACTGGGAGAGCTTCGACCGCATCGTCGCCTCGCTGCGTTCGCTCGAGCCCGACGAGACGCTGCTCATCCAGTCCGGCAAGCCGGTCGGCATCTTCCGCACCCACACGGATGCCCCGCGCGTCCTCCTCGCCAATTCCAACCTCGTCCCGGGCTGGGCGACCTGGGACCACTTCCACCACCTCGATAAGCTCGGGCTGATGATGTACGGCCAGATGACGGCCGGCTCGTGGATCTACATCGGCAGCCAGGGCATCGTTCAGGGCACCTACGAGACTTTCGCGGAGGTTGCCCGCCGGCATTTCGGCGGCTCGCTCAAGGGCAAGTGGATCCTCACCGGCGGTCTCGGCGGCATGGGCGGCGCGCAGCCGCTCGCCGCCACCATGGCGGGCGCCTCGATGATCGCAGTGGAATGCCAGCCGAGCCGCATCGAGATGCGGCTGAAGACGCGCTATCTCGACGCCGAGGCACGGACCATCGACGAGGCGCTGGAGATCGTCGACCGTTCCCACAAGGCGGGCAAGCCGATCTCGGTCGGCCTCCTCGGCAATGCCGCCGAGATCTTCCCCGAGATGGTCGCCCGCGGCATCCGCCCTGATGTCGTGACCGACCAGACCTCGGCCCATGACCCGCTCAACGGCTACCTGCCGGCTGGCTGGAGCCTCGCCCAGTGGGAAGAGGCACGCGAGCGTGACCCGAAAGCCGTGGAGGTCGCCGCCAAGCAATCCATGGCGACCCATGTCCGTGCCATGCTCGACTTCCACCGCATGGGCGTGCCGACCCTCGACTATGGCAACAACATCCGCCAGATGGCGAAGGACATGGGCGTCGCCGACGCCTTCGACTTCCCCGGCTTCGTGCCGGCCTATATCCGCCCGCTCTTCTGCCGCGGCATCGGCCCCTTCCGCTGGGCCTCGCTCACCGGCGACCCGGAGGACATCGCGAAGACGGACGCCAAGGTGAAGGAGCTGATACCCGATGATCCGCACCTCCACAACTGGCTCGACATGGCCAAGGAGCGCATCCAGTTCCAGGGCCTGCCGGCTCGCATCTGCTGGGTCGGCCTCGGCGACCGCCACCGCCTCGGCCTCGCCTTCAACGAAATGGTGGCCAGGGGCGAGATTGGCCCGGTCGTCATTGGCCGCGACCATCTCGATTCCGGCTCCGTCGCCTCGCCCAACCGCGAGACCGAGGCGATGAAGGACGGGTCCGATGCCGTGTCGGACTGGCCGCTGCTCAACGCCCTCCTCAACACGGCCTCGGGCGCCACCTGGGTGTCGCTGCACCATGGCGGCGGCGTCGGCATGGGCTATTCGCAGCATTCCGGCGTCGTCATCGTCGCGGATGGCACACCGGAGGCCGCGGCGCGACTGGGCCGGGTGCTGTGGAACGATCCCGGCACCGGCGTCATGCGCCATGCCGATGCCGGCTACGACATCGCGGTGGATTGCGCGCGCGAGAAGGGGCTGAAGCTGCCGGCGCTGGGGATCGGGGTGTGAGAGAGCGGTGCCGCCCCCTTCACCTCTCCCCGGCGGGGAGAGGTCGGCCGAAGGCCGGGAGAGGGGGCCCGTTCGGTTTTGAGCGCAGGCTCCCTCACCCGCCTCGCTGCGCTCGGCGACCTCTCCCCACCAGGGAGAGGTGAAAGGCGGAGCCCCTCCGTACCGCGTCATGCCCGGCCTTGTGCCGGGCATCCACGACTTGACCACGACGGAGGTCGAAGGGGCGCCGACCAGGGTCTTGGAAGACGCATCGCCTTGGGAGCAAATCGTGGATGCCCGGGACGAGCCCGGGCATGACGAACACGGCGGCGCCTGCAGCTCACCCCTCGTAGCGTCCGACGATCGAGATCGAGCAGACATTCTGGTGCGGGAAGCCGCCGAGATTGTGGGTCAGCCCCAGCCGCGGCATGTCCTGGCGCTGCCGCTCGCCGGCCCGGCCCTGCATCTGCAGGTACATCTCGTAGATCATCCGGAGACCCGAGGCGCCGATCGGATGGCCGAAGCATTTCAGGCCGCCGTCGATTTGGCAGGGGATGGTCCCGTCGGCGTCGTAGAATCCGTCGAGGATGTCGTGGATCGCCCGGCCCTCGGCAGAGATGTGCAGGTCCTCCATGGTGACGAGCTCGGTCACCGAGAAGCAGTCGTGCACCTCGATCAGGCTGATCTCCTCGCGCGGCTTCGCGATGCCCGCCTCCTGATAGGCGCGGGTGGCGGCGATGCGGGTGGTGGCGAAATAGCTGCCGTCCCAGGAATTGTGCTGGGCCTCGGTACCGTTCGACACCGAAACCTGCAGCGCCTTCACCGAGACGAGGTCGCGCTTGCCGAGGCTGCGGGCGATCTCCGGCGTCGTGACGATGGCGCAGGCCGCCCCGTCCGACACGCCGCAGCAATCGTAGAGCCCGAGCGGCTCGGCGATCATCGGCGAATTCAGCACCGTGTCGATGGTGATCTTGTTCCTGAGGTGCGCCTTGGCGTTGCGGCCGCCATTGTCGTGGCTCTTGACCGAGACATGGGCCATGGCGCGCTTCAGGTCCTCCGGCGCCGAGCCGTGCTTGGCGCGGTAGGCGGCGGCGAGCTGGGCGAAATAGCCCGGCGCCGAGGCGTTGGGCCAGGTCATGTTGGGAAGCGTGCCCCGGCCGCGCTGCGGCAGGCCGCCATAGCCGGTGTCCTTGAGCTTCTCGACCCCGAGGGCGAGCGCGATGTCGGCGGCCCCCGAGGCCACCGCATAGACCGCGCCGCGGAAGGCTTCCGTGCCGGTGGCGCAGAAATTCTCCACGCGCGTCACCGGGATGTAGGGCAGGCGCAGCGCCACCGCGAGCGGCACGGCCGACTTGCCGACATGCTGTTCCTCGATGGCGGTGCCGAGCCAGGCGGCGTCGATCTGCTTGGTCTCGATGCCAGCATCGCCGAGCGCCTCGACATAGGCCTCGACCATCAGGTCCTCGGCGTTCATGTCCCAGCGCTCGCCGAATTTCGAGCAGCCCATGCCGAGAATGGCGACCTTGTCGCGAATGCCTTTGGGCATGGTCAGGTCCTCCCTGTTGCGGCCGGCGCCGCCTTCCAGAAATAGCGGCGGAAGCCGCGCTGGCTGTCGATGTCCTTGACGCGGAACATCATCCGCATGGGCTGGCCGACGGAAAGATCCTTCTCGTCCACATCGGTGAAGTCCATCATCCAGCGCCCGCCCTCCTCGAACTGGATCATGCCGTAGCAGGCCGGCGGATCGGGCGAATAGGTCAGGCGGTCGGCGGTATAGGAATTGATCTTCCCCGTCTTGGCCGCGAAGGGCTCCGGCACCTGGGTGTCGATGGCGGTACAGTTGGGGTTGACGCAGACCCGCGTCTTCGGGAACTGCAGCGTGCCGCATTTTGAGCACTTGCCGCCGACGAAGGAGGTCACCGTCGCCCGGTTGCGCCACAGCGCCGAGAGGGCGGTCTGCTTGTCGGCCTCGGCGCGCATGCCGCGCTCGAGTTCGATCGTGTCGTTGAAGGCGAGGAACTTCGAATAGTTCGCCTCCTCCTTGCGGCGGGCGAGATGGCCCTTGACGCCGAGCCGTGGGGCGAGGGCGCTGATATCTTCCGTGACTTCGAACAGCAGCACGTCGGCGCCCTGGCCGAAGCCGACCAGCATGATCTTCTCGCCCGGCTCCGCCGCTTCCAGCGCCGCGACCAGCATGACGAGCGGATGGGCGGCGCCCGTCTCGCCGCAGACGGCGTGGAGGTTGTCGGCGACCGCCGCATCCGGGATGCCGGCGGCCTTGGCGACGGAATTGGCGACCTTGGCGAGCACGGCCGGCATGCAGAACCGCGTCACCGCCTCCGGGCCGAGCCCTGCTTTCGCCAGGCACGCCTTGATGGCGGGTGGCACCAGCGGCATGTAGCCGGCATCGCGGATCCAGCGCTCCTCCCACTGGTAGTCGAACTCGGATTCCGGCGTGCGGTAATGGTCGACGAAATCGGCGGTGCGGGTGGCGGAGGCGAGCAGCCTGGCGACCGGCCGGCCCGCGCCGATCAGGAGCGCCGCAGCGCCGTCTCCTGCCGCCATCTCCAGCGGGCTCGCCGCCTTCACGGGGCGCTTCTCCGCGGCGACGATGAGGGTCGCGGGACCACCGCGCAGCGCCGTCATCAGCGCCGAGGTCGCGGCGCGCTGGGTCTGGCCGGCATCCGCCGTGGCGAGGTCCTGGCCGAGATTCAGGGCCTCGGCGACGACGCCGGAATTGAGCCTGTCGAGGAAGGGGAAGGTGGTGGATGCCATCTGCACCGCCTCGACGCGGGTCGCGTCCTGGCCCGTGAGACAGTCGCGCGCCGCCTCCACCGCCATGGTGACCGCGTCCTCGTCCCAATTGGCGATGGCGCGCTCGCCCTTTCCCTGGCCCTTGAGCGCGGCATTGAACCAGCCGTGGGCGTCGGCGATCGCTTTGCGCTGCAGGCGCAGGCGGGGGATATAGGCGCCGAAGGCGAGAATTCCGAAGGTCATCAGATCAGGTCCCGATCAACAGGATTTGGGCCGCCCTCGCGCCCTGCACCAAGGAAGTGCGTCCTTCGAGGCTCGCCGTAGCATCGAGCGAACGCGAGATGCGTTCGCGTCTCGCTACCGGCTCGCACCTCAGGATGAGGAGGGTGGCGCTTTGCAGGGCTGTCACGGCAACGTCCGCGCCATGCAGGTCTCAACACCCCTCATCCTGAGGTGCGAGCCAAAGCGTGAGCATGGCGAGCCTCGAAGGACGCACTTCCGTCCTGCAGTCCGCCTGCTGTGCTGTTCGCCCATCATACCGGATCCCACGAGAAGATGTCGGCGGAGCGGTCCAGCGGATAGAAGGAGGACTTCAGCGCCGGCATGGCGTGGCTGGCGAGGCTGTCGCAGGTCCACCCGCCGTCGCGATGGACCGAGCGGATCGGCCGCGACTGGCCCATCAGCACGATCTCGTTCATGCGCACCGCGAAGATCTGGCCGGTCACGTCCTTCGCCCGGTCCGAGGCGAGGAAGGCCGTCAGCGGCGCCACCTTTTCGGGTCCCATGGCCTGCAGGCGGGCGACCCGCGCCTTCTCCGCCTCGGTCTCGGTCGGGATCGTGCCGATGAGGCGGCTCCAGGCAAAGGGCGAGACACAGTTCGAGCGCACGTTGAAGCGCGCCATGTCCAGGGCGATCGATTTCGACAGGCCGACGATACCGAGCTTGGCCGCGGCATAATTGGCCTGGCCGTAATTGCCGATGAGGCCCGAGGTCGAGGTGAAATGGACGAAGGCGCCGCTCTGCTGCTCGCGGAAGATGCGCGCGGCGGCATGGGAGACGTAGAAGGTGCCCATCAGGTGCACCTTGATGACCAGCTCGAAGTCGGCGACGCTCATCTTGTGGAAGATGGCGTCGCGCAGGATGCCGGCATTGTTGATCACCGCATCGAGGCCGCCGAAGGCATCGACCGCCGTCTTGATGATGGCATTGGCCGAGGCTGGCTCCGCCACGCTGTCGAAATTGGCGACGGCCTGGCCACCCGCCTTGCGGATCTCGGCGACCACCTCTTCCGCCGGGGCGGCGCTGGCGCCCGAACCGTCGGCGGCGCCGCCGAGATCATTCACCACCACCTTGGCCCCCTCGGCGGCGGCAGTCAGCGCGATCTCGCGGCCGATGCCCCGGCCCGCGCCCGTGACGATGACGACCTTGCCGTCCAGTGCGCCCGTGCCCGCCATGCTGATCCTCTTCTCCAAGTCCCGTTCTCGCCTGATCGGCGACCGTGGCGGCACCATAGTCCGATCGTCAATTGAACGAAATCCCGTTTCATTCGCCGAAACGCCTGTCTTAGGATAGAGGCTCGCCGCGGGGCTTCGAGCCGCCGCGCCCGGATCAGGAGAAGCGCGCCATGACCGCCACCGCCGCCTATTACAAGGAAGAGCATCACCTCTTCCGTGACGCCTGCCGCCGCTTCATCGCCGAGGAGATCGCCCCGCACCACGCGCGCTGGGAGAAGGAGGGCGTTGTCGACCGCGAGGCCTGGCTGAAGGCCGGGGCGGCCGGCATGCTGCTCACCAACATTCCCGAGGCCTATGGCGGCGGCGGGGCGGACTTCCTGACCAGCGCCATCATGATCGAGGAGATGATGGGCCATGTCTTCACCGGCCCGGGCTTCCGCCTGCACTCCGACATCGTCGCTCCCTACATTCTCAACAACGCCTCCGAGGATCTGAAGCGTCACTGGCTGCCGAAGATGGCCTCGGGCGAGGCCATCGGGGCCCTCGCCATGACCGAGCCGGGAGCGGGCTCCGACGTCCAGGCGATCCGCACCACGGCCATCCGCGACGGCAACCACTATGTCGTCAACGGCCAGAAGACCTTCATCACCAACGGCCAGCTCGCCGATTTCATCCTCGTCGCCGCCAAGACCGACCCGAAGGAAGGCGCCAAGGGCGTCAGCCTCATCCTCGTCGAGGCCGACCGCGAGGGCTTCAAGCGCGGCCGCAACCTCGAGAAGATCGGCCTGAAGGCGCAGGACACCTCCGAGCTCTTCTTCGACAATGTCCGCGTGCCGCTGACCAACATCATCGGCGAGGAGGGGCGCGGTTTCGCCTATATGATGAACGAACTGCCGCGCGAGCGTCTGCTGGTCGCCATCTCGGCGGTGGCCGTGATGGAATCGGCGTTGAAATGGACCGTCGACTACACCCGCGAGCGCAAGGCCTTCGGCAAGTCCATCGCCGATTTCCAGAACACCCGCTTCAAGCTCGCCGAGGTGAAGACCGAGGTGACGGTGGCCCGCGTTTTCCTCGACGACTGCATCTCGAAGTTCCTGCGCGGCGAGTTCGACGTCACCACCGCCGCCATGGCCAAATGGTGGCTGACCGAACTGCAGGGCCGCGTCGTTGACACCTGCCTGCAGCTTCACGGCGGCTACGGCTTCATGTGGGAATATCCGATCGCCCGCGCCTATGCCGACAGCCGCATCCAGCGCATCTATGCCGGCACCACCGAGATCATGAAGGAAATCGTCGCGCGGTCTCTGTGAGAAGGGCGGTTGGCACCTCGCAAGTGCGTCCTTCGAGGCTCGCTGCGCTCGCACCTCAGGATGAGGATGGCGGCGCATGGCATCGGGGCCGGACTTACCGCGGTGCAGGTACCATCCCTTCCTCATCCTGAGGTGCGAGCCTGACAGGCGAGCCACGAAGGACGCACTTTCCCGATGCAGGTCGACAACCCCGGCTGCTGGCCAAAGGACACCCCATGCCCATCGACTACGGCAAGCTGAAGAACTGGCACTTCCCCGACCTCGAGCACCGCTACGAGGCGAAGGACACCATCCTCTATGCCCTCGGTGTGGGCTGCGGCGCGGACCCGATGGACCGCACCGAATTGCCCTTCGTCTACGAGGACGGCCTGAAGGCGCTGCCGACCATGGCCGTCGTGCTCGGCTATCCCGGCTTCTGGCTGAAGGACCCGGCGACCGGCGTCGACTGGCGCAAGGTCCTGCACGGCGAACAGGGTCTCGTCATCCACCGGCCGCTGCCCGCCACCGGCACGGTGATCGGCCGCACCCGCGTCACCGAGATCGTCGACAAGGGCGCAGGCAAGGGCGCGCTGCTCTTCTCGGCGCGCGACGTGATCGACAAGGCCTCGGGCGACCTCCTGGCGACGCTCACCTCGACGACCTTCATCCGCGGCGAGGGCGGCTTCGGCGGACCCGCCGGGCCGACTCCCGAGCCTCATCCGCTCCCCGACCGAGCGCCGGACGCGGCCGTCGACCTGAAGACCCTGCCGCAGGCGGCGCTGATCTACCGCCTGTCGGGGGACACCAATCCGCTCCACGCCGATCCGGACGTGGCACGCGGCGCCGGATTCGAGCGGCCGATCCTGCACGGCCTGTGCACCTATGCGGTGGCTGGCCGTGCCGTCCTCGGGGCCTGCTGCGGCCATGATCCCGCCCGGCTCCGGCGCTTCGACGTGCGGTTCTCGGCGCCGGTCCTGCCGGGCGAGACCATCCGGACCGAGATCTGGCGGGACGGCGGGGTGATCTCCTTCCGCGCCCGGGTGGTCGAGCGCGACATCATCGTGCTGACCAACGGCCGCGCCGAGGTCGGCTGACCCCGGCGGGCCGCCGCGCCGTCAGGCCGGCGTGAGGCCGAGCTTGCGCACGTTCTCGATCCAGATCGGTCCTTCCGTATCGTAGATCCGCTTGAAGTCGGCATGGCCGAGCACAGGGTCCTCGATGCCGAAGGTCTCGTTCAGCTTGCGGATCCGCTCGGTCTGCGCGGCTTCCAGCATCAGCGCCGACACGGTCTCGACCAGAGGCTGCGGCATGGAGGACTGGCCGAGGAAACCGACCCAGCTGAGCAGCCGGAAGACGGGGTTATCGAGCCCCTGCTCGGCAAAGGTCGGCGTATTCGGCAGCGCCTTCATGCGGCGGGTCGAGGGAATGGCGATGGGTGTGCCGGCATTGGCGTCGAGAACCGCCTTGGCGGCCGTGAAGCTGCCGAGCGCGATCTGGCTGTTGCCGGTCAGCACGTCCTGCCACATCGGCGCCTCGCCGCGATAGTTCACCACGGTCATGTCGAGGTTGAACTGCTGGTTCAGCGCATTGCAGACGATATGGGCCATGGAGCCGGCGGCATAGGATCCGAAGCTCACGCGGTTCTTGCGGGCATGCTCGACGAACTGCGCGATGTTGGACGCGCCCGTCGCCCTGGCAGCGACCAGCGGCAGGCTGCCGGTGGGCAGGAGGGCCAGCAGGGAGAAGTCCTTGTCCGGGTCATAGGCCAGGCTCTTGAACATGACGCGGTTGCCGAACAGCGTCGTCGAGATGGTGATCATCAGGGTGTGGCCGTCATCCGGCGCTGTCTTCAGCGCCTGGGCGGCGATACCGCCGCCGGCTCCAGGGCGGTTCTCGACCACCACGGTCTGGCCGCTCTTGCTGCCGATATACTCGCCATAGGCGCGGGCGAAGGCGTCGGTGATGCCGCCGGCCGGGAAGGCGCAGATGATCCGCAACTGCTTGTTGGGCCAGGCCGCTCCCTGGGCACGGGCAATCAGCGGTGTCGCGAGCGGGGCAAGAAGACCGGAGGCCACGAGGCCCCGGCGGGTCAATGAAAAAGACATGGTTGTTTCCTCAATCGATGAACGGGCTTCTGCGTCCCGTATGTTTGCGACGAAAGCCTAGCCGCAGGGACCGTCCCGTGGCCTGCGACCGATTGTCAGCCCCCTTGGGGACTCCATCAGGTCGGGGTGATGCCCAGCCTGTTGACATGGTCGAGCCAGATCGGCCCCTGGGTTTCGTAGATGTGCCGGAAGGTCCGGTGATCCTGTGCCGTGTCGTCGATCCCGAACGTGGCGGTCAGCCGCTGGATGCGTTCCGTCTTGCCGGCCTCGACCATGAGATCGGAAACCTGCTGCACCATCTCGCCCGGCATCGAGGCCTTGCCGAAGAACCCGGCCCAGCTCACCAGGTCGAAGACCTTGTCGTTCAGCCCCTGCTCGGCATAGGTCGCAACCTCCGGCAGGGTCTTCATCCGCCGCGACGTCGGCACCGCGATGGCCGTCCCGGCGCCGCTGTCGAGCGTGCCCTTCGCTGCCGTGTAGCTGCCCATCGCCACCTGGCTGCTGCCGGTGAGCAGGTCCTGCCACATCGGCGCCTCGCCCCGGTAATGGACGATGGTCATGTCGAGGTTGAACCGCCGGTTCAGTTCGGCGCCGACAATATGGGCGAAGGAGCCGGCGGCATAGGAGCCGAAGCTGGTGCGGTTCTTCCGCGCGAAGTCGACGAACTCGGCGATCGATTTCGCGCCCGTCGCCTTCTGCGCCACAAGCGGCAGGTGCCCTGTCGACATCATGGCGAGGAAGGCGAAGTCCTTGTCCGGGTCGTAGGGCAGGTTCTTGAACATGACCCGGTTGCCAAGCATGGTCGAGGAGATGGTGATCATCAGGGTGTGGCCGTCGTCCGGCGCCCCCTTCAGGGCCTGGGCCGCGATGCCGCCGCCGGCACCGAGGCGGTTCTCGACCACGACGGTCTGGCCGCTCTTCTGCTGGATGTAGTCGCCATAGGCCCGGGCATAGGCGTCGGTGATGCCACCGGCCGGGAAGGCGCAGAGGATCCTGACGGGCCTGCTGGGCCAGGCGGCGGCCTGGGCCTGGCCGATCCGGGGCGCAGCCAACGTGGCAGCGGCGCCGGCGGCGATCAGGCCGCGGCGCGAGAGCAGGAGGGTCATGGTCGTTTCCTCAGGACGCTATGTCTCTTTTGAGGGTCGATCTTCCCGCGCCGCCGCTTCTCTTGTGGCGATGCGCAAGCGTTTCGTCGCGGTGCTCCCGACCCGCCGGAATGCTCTCATGCGCCCACCCACGCGTCAAACGCATGAAACCCTGTTTCATTCGCTGAAACCAGGCGAAAGCATCCGTCCTTCGGCTAGTCGGGCTTCGCGTCGCCCGGCGCCCAGAGCGTGGCGCGGAACCTGTCGGTGAGCGCTCCGGCGATCAGCGCCGCCGTATCCTGCAGCGGCCCGAGGAAGTTCCTCACCGCATCCTCCACCGAGATGGCGCCGTGCAGCATCATGATATTGATGCTGGCGAAGACCTCGTCGCCGTCGCGCACCGGCACCCCCATGGCCCAGACCCGCCCGTCGAAGACGTCCTGGCTATAGGCCTCGTCCATCAGCGCATAACCGCGCTCGCGCACCTCGGCGAGCAGGGAGGCGAGCTTCTTCGGCTGGCGGGCGAGTTCGGTCGACCGGCCCGGGATGGCGGAGAGCAGGGCGATGATCCGTTTCTGCTGCTCCTCCGGGCAGAAGGCGAGATAGGCCCGGCCCATGGATGTGGCGAGCAGCGGAAAGCGGAAGCCCGGCCGCCGCGAGAACAGCATCGACCCGGGCTCGCGGGTCGTCTGGGCAACGATCATGGCGTCCCGGTCGAGAATGGCGATGTCCGAGGGCCAGCCTATCTGCTTGCGGAACTCGTGCATGATGGGTTCGGCGACGCCGCCGATCCACAGGTGCTGGTCATAGCCCTGGGCGAGCAGCAGGCAGCGGCCGGTCGGCAGATATTCGGTCCGCTCGGCATCCCGCATCACATAGCCTTCGTGCTCCAGCGTCTCGAGCATGCGCACGATGGTCGCCTTGTTCAGGCCCGTCGCCTTGTGCAGCGATCCGACCGTCGAACGCCGCTCGGCGTTCAGGACGCGGAGGATTTCGAGGCCGCGCGAGAGCGCGATGACGGGTTCGAACGACGGCATGACGGGTCCCTGATCATCCTCCGGGCGCAATGGACCCGCGGGATTCGCCGAGGCTAGCATAAGTGAACCGGCCCATGACCCGGGGACGGGTCGCGGACCGGGGCGGCGTACTTCAGGCCGTGCGACTGGCCCGGTCCTTCTCGTTCGCCGCACGGATCATCTCGCTCATCGCCTGCCATTCGCCGTCCGACAGCTTCGACAGGTCGTAGAAATTGCCGCCCGTGGCGTTGTAGCGCGCGCCGTCGATCGCGATGGTCTGGCCGGTCAGGTACTCGCAGCCGTCCGCCATCAGGAAGGTCGCGAGGTTCTTCAGCTCCTGCATCTCGCCATTGCGGCCCATCGGGCTCCCCGCGCGGCCCTTGTCCTGCTCGGCGGCAAGGCCCGGATTGAGCCGCTCCCAGGCGCCCTTGGTGGGGAAGGGGCCCGGCGCGATGGCGTTGAGACGGATACCGTAGCGCCCCCATTCGGCGGCCAGCGACTGGGTCATGACGGCGATGCCGGCCTTCGACATGGCGGAGGGCACGGTGAAGGGGCCGCCGTTCCACACCCAGGTGGTGAGGATGGAGATGACGGAGGCCTTGTGGCCGCCGGCGATCCAGCGCTTGCCGCAGGCCAGAGTCACGTAGAACGAGCCGTGGAAGACGATGCCGGCGATGGCGTCGAAGCCCCGCGGCGACAGGTCCTTGGTCGGGCTGATGAAATTGCCCGCCGCATTGTTGACGAGGCCGGCCAGCGGCCCCGCGGCGAAGATCTCCTCGATCATCTCCTCCACCGCCTGGGCGACGCGGATATCGACGGAATGGGTGATGACCTTGCCGCCGTGGCGATCCATCAGTTCGGCCGCGGTTTCGTCCAGCACGCCCTTGCGGCGCCCGCAGATATGCACTGTCGCACCGAGCCGGAGATAATCCTCCGCCATCTCCCGGCCGAGGCCGGTGCCGCCGCCGGTGACGAGAATGCGTTTGCCGGCCAGCAGGCCGTCCTTGAACATCGTCTGCATGCGAAATCCTCCCGTCAGGCTCAGCGGCCCTTGAAGTCCGGCTTGCGCTTGCCCTTGAAGGCCGCCACGCCCTCGTCGAAATCGGCGCTCCCGAAGGCGACGACCTGCGACAGGGCTTCGGCCTCGAGGAACCCCTCGATCGGCAGCTCATAGGCGCGGCGCATCAGCCGCTTGGTCAGGGCGAGCGACACGGTGGGGCCGCGGGCGAGGGCCTGGGCGAGTTCCATCGCCGTCGCCATCAGCGCCTCCGGCGCGGTCAGCCGCGCCACCAGACCCATGGCGTGGGCCTCCTCGGCGGAGACCTCGCGGTTGGTCAGCAGGATGTCGCTCGCCCGCTGATAGCCGACGGCCCGCGGCAGCGTATAGGCAAGGCCGAGATCGGCGGTCGCACCGAGACCAGGGAACCCGGCCTTGAACCGGGCGTCTTGCGAGGCGACGATGAGATCGCCGGTCAGTGCCAGCGACAGGCCGGCGCCCGCTGCCGCCCCGTTCACCGCGCAGATGATCGGCTTTTCGGCGGTGAGCAGCGGCACGAGCCACCTGTAGGTCCGCGTCATGCGGGCCTTGACCACGAGCGGCCCGCGGTCGTCCATGGAGCGGATGTCGCCGCCGGCGCAGAAGGCGCGGCCGGTGCCGGTGATGACGATGGCGCGGACCTCGGGATCGGCGAGCAGCGCCGGCAGATTCTCCTCGATCCCGGCCTTGATCCCGGCGGACATGGCGTTCATCGACTGCGGCTCGTTGAGCACCAGGGTCGCGACGGCCCCCTCCCTGTTGACGCGCACCGAGGGTTCGACGGTGGTCGCAGTCATGGTCAGTCCTTCCGGTCATGGCGGTCCGGGCCCATGCCGCGGACGAAGCGTCGTTTCAGTGGACGAAATCGGCCGGCGAAACGCCAGTCCCCGATTCGGGCGGTGCGGTCAGGGCCGGGACAGCACCAGCGGGCGGTTGTCGGCCGGGGTCTTGGTCCAGCGGCCGTCCTCCTCCCGCTTGAAGGACAGCGTGCCCGTCCGGCCGCCGAAGACCAGCAACTCGCGCTCGAGCCGCCAGTGGGAGAGGCCGAGGGCGGCGATGGAACGCTCGCAGCCGGTGGCAATCTCCACCGCGAATCGCTGTTCCAGCGCCCCCGCGCCGGCCGCCAGCTCCTGCTTCAGGAGCAGCGCGCAGAGGCTGCGCCCCGAAGGCTGGCCGAGGTTCCAGGCCCCGGCGAGCTCGTCGGCGGTCGGCAACGCCTTGCCGGCGAGGGCGAGGCTGGTCAGGAAATAGACATTGGGATCGCCCTGGCGCAGCGATTCGAAGATGCCGACCTCGGTCTCCTCGAAATCGAAGGCCGGCTGGCCCGCCCTGTCGATCCAGCGGATCGATCCGGTCGGCCCCACCGACCAGGCGACGATCGCCGCCACCGCCGGAAAGGTCGTGACGCAGCCCTCGCCGAAGGTCAGCGCACGGGCAGTCCCCGCCCTCTCCGCCCGCAGGGTGATCGCGCATTTGCGGCTGCCCGCCGGATTGGAGAGTTCCCAGGCGCCCACCGCCCTTTCGATCAGCGCCGCATCGGGCTGGGCCGCCGGCGCCTGGGCGCGGGCGGCGCCGGCTGGAGCGAAGAGGATCATGAGGAGAGCGAGCGCCTGCAGCATGCCCGGATTAGAAGCGCGATTTTCCCGGCGCGTCCACCGGATGGACGCCGTCATGACGCCGCCAGCCCGAGGCAGGCTGTATCGGCCGCCCCCGCCCGGCGGGAGATGATGGCCGCCTTGCGCCGGACGCCGGTCGACGGCGCCCTTGCGTCGCGACGGATGGGGTTCGGCAGGATCGAAACCAGCAGCGCCGCCTCGCCAACGGACAGGCGCGATGCCGGCTTGCCGAAGGCGCGCCTGGCGCCGGCCTCGATGCCGAATTCGCCGCCCGGCCCCCATTCAGCGATGTTGAGATAGATCTCCATCATCCGCCGTTTCGACCAGACGAGATCGATCATCAGCGCCAGCGGAATTTCCAGGCCCTTGCGGATCATCGCCGTGAACCCGGTGTCGCCCTGCCAGAGAAAGAGGTTGCGGGCGACCTGCATCGGCAGGGTCGAGGCGCCGCGCGACGGGCCATCCTCGTCCTCGATCACCGCCATGAGTTCACGCCAGTCGACACCGCGATGGCGGCAGAACTGCCCGTCCTCCGAGGCGATCAGCAGGGCCGGCAGCGGCCGCGCCACCGCCTCCAGCGGCACGACGCTGCGCTCATAGCCCTGCAGCGTCACAAGGCGCCAGATCATGCGGGTCGAGACCGGCATCACCACCGTATAGAGGAGCGTCAGCACCAGCGGCGTCAGGGCCAGCAGGACGGCAGCGAGCACGAAACGGCGCAGGAGGCGGATCATGGCCATCCGGAACGAGGTGACGCCCATCCCCGGCGGGGAGCGGCCGATGGTGCGCGGCGTCGACGGATGCCCCGCCGGCTGGATCGCCGTGACCATCGCTGCCGAGGGTCCGCTGACGCCATGCGTCACGATAGCGCGAAACTTCGCCGATCTGACCACCGGCGTCGAAAAAATCGCCGTGGACATGCCGATCGGCCTGCCCGAGCGCGCCGGGCCGGGCGGCCGGGGTGCCGAGAGAGCAGCTCGTGCCGTCCTGGGTGGTCGCAAGGCATCGCTGTTCTCGGTGCCCTCGCGCGGCGCGGTCTACGCCGCAGATTACGGCGAGGCTTGCCGGACTGCCCTCGCAACGTCCGATCCGCCGCGAAAGATCTCGAAACAGGCCTTTTTTCTGTTCCCGAAGATCCGCGAGATCGACATCCTTCTGCGCGGCGACGGGGCGATGCGTGATGTCGTCTTCGAGACCCATCCGGAGGTTGCCTTCTGGCGCGCCAACGGCGAGGTGCCCATGCAGTTTCCGAAGTCGAAGCCCGAGGGTCTGCGGGAACGGCGCGATCTGCTGGAGCGCCAGGGCTTTCCGCCCGCCTTCCTCGACGCTCCCGTCGGCCGTGGCGCCAAACGCGACGACTTTCTCGACGCCTGTGTCTGCGCCCTCGTCGCCCGCCGCCTCCATGCCGTCACGGCGAAGACCTTTCCCGACCCGCCGTGCCGTGACGGGCATGGGCTGCCCGTCGCCATCTGGGCTTGACCCCGGCGGCCGAACTGGGCTCCCGTGCCTCTCCCATCAGGACCCGACCATGCTCACCACCGACGATATCCGCGCCGCCCATGACCGTATCGCGGGGCGGATACGCCGCACGCCGACCATGACCCTCGGCGCGGACACGTTCGGTACCCCCGTCCCCGTCGTCATGAAGCTCGAGTTCCTGCAGGTGACCGGCACGTTCAAGGCCCGCGGCGCCTTCAACACCCTGCTCGCCGGACCCATGCCGGCAGCCGGCGTCTGCGCCGCCTCCGGTGGCAATCACGGCATCGCCGTCGCCCATGCGGCCGCGGTGCTCGGCTTGCCCGCCCGCATCTTCGTGCCCGAGATCTCCTCGCCGGCGAAGATCGCCCGCATCCGCGAGACCGGCGCCAGCCTGGTCGTCGGCGGCGCCCGCTATTCCGAGGCCCTGGCCGCCTGCGAGGCCTATGCCGCCGAGACCGGCGCCCTCTCCGTCCATGCCTATGACGCCTGGCCGACCATGGCCGGTCAGGGCACGGTCGGCATCGAGTGGGAGGAGGATGCCGGCGGCCTCGATACGGTCCTGGTGGCGGTCGGCGGCGGTGGCCTGATCGGCGGCATCGCCCGCTGGTTCGACCGGCGGGTCAAGGTGGTCGGCGTCGAGCCGGAAGGGTCACGGGCGCTCCATGCCGCGCTCGCCGCCGGCGGTCCGGTCGATGTCGACGTCCAGTCCATCGCCGCCGATTCGCTCGGCGCCCGCAACGTCTTCGCGCGTGTCCACGCGACGGCGGCGGCCTATGTCGACCATGTCGCCCTCGTCCCCGACTCCGCCATCCGCGATGCCCAGAAGCGGCTCTGGCTCGGCCTGCGGGCTGCGAGCGAACCGGGCGGCGCGGCGGCGCTCGCCGCCCTCGTCTGCGGCGCCTATGTGCCGGCACCGGGCGAAAGGGTCGGCGTTCTCGCCTGCGGCGCCAATGTCGATCTCGCCGCCCTTTCCGATGTCGTCGCCACGGCGTGAGCGCTGACCGATCCGTGATCGGCCGGCCGCCACGAAAAGGTGGTTTTTGCGACCCATCATGTTAGCCTGAAATTTGCGGGAGACCTCGAACCGGAGCGGATCTTGAGCGACGGCATGAACAGGGATCGGCCCCGGGCCCCCAACGAACATCAGCTCGCTCTCGGTCATGCGATCGATCGCGCCAAACTCGTCATCCTCTGGGAACGGGTGTGGCCGCGTCTCGTCCTCTTCCTCGCCATTTTCGGCGGCGTCCTCGCCGTGTCCTGGCTCGGCTTCTGGCAGGTCGTGCCCTACTGGGCGCGTTTCGGCGGCGTCCTCTTCGTCCTCGGCCTGCTGCTGCTGGCCGCCCTGCCGCTGGTGACGATCCGCCGGCCCTCCGACCATGAGGCGCTGCGCCGCATCGACCGGGCCACGGAAGGCGGCCACCGTCCGGCCACGGCGCTGGCCGACGATCTCGCGACGTCGGACGATCCCTTCGCCAAGGCGCTGTGGGAGGAGCATCGTGCCCGCGTCGCCGCCGCGGCCGGCCGGCTGCGCACCGGCATTCCGACGCCGCGCATGCCCAGTCTCGACCGCTATGCCATCCGCGCCCTGGCGCTGCTGCTCATCGTCCCCGCCTATTTCCTCGCCGGCGACGAGCGCACCCAGCGGCTGATGACGGCCTTCGACTGGCGGGCGCCGCCCGTACCGGTCAATTACCGCATCGATGCCTGGGTCACCCCGCCGGCCTATACGGCGCGCCCGCCGGTGATCCTGCCGACGCGCCGCGTTGCCGAGGGCGCCGCCCCGCCTGCCGCAGCTGCCGAACCCGATGTTTTCCGTGTCCCCGCCGGTTCCGTCATCACCCTGCGCGTCGCCGGCCTCGCCGATGTCGCCGTCAAGCCGGAGGGCGGCGTCGCCGCCGCGCCGGCACCCGAGCGTGCCGCCGATGCGCCGGCTCCGGCCCAAGCGAGCCAGACTCAGGCGAATCTCGCCGAAACCCGCTGGACGATCTCCCAGAACGGCGCGCTCCAGGTGACCGGGACCGGAGCCCAGCCCCTCACCTGGCGCTTCGAGGCCATCGCCGACACCGCGCCCTCCATCGCCTTCGAGCGCGCACCGCAGACCGACCAGCGCAACCAGTTCGTCCTCTCCTACAAGGTCGAGGACGATTATGGCGTGAAGGAAGCCGAGGCGACCCTGTCGCTGGCGCCCTCTGCCCTCGCCCTCCAGCGCGAGGGGGCGAGGCCGCTCGCCGTTCTGCCGCCCCTGCCGCTGACCCTGCCGCAGGCGCGCACCCGCGCGGGAAGCGGCCAGACGTCGCGCGATTTCGTCGCCCATCCCTTTGCCGGCCTGCAGGTCGCGGTGAAGCTCAGGGCGAAGGACGATGCCGGCAACGAGGGCTTCTCCGAGACCGTCTACGGCACCCTGCCCGCCCGCGTCTTCTCCAAGCCCGTGCCGCGCGTCCTTGTCGAGCAGCGCCGCATCCTCGCCCTCGATGCCCATGCCGCGCCGCGCGTCGCCCGCGCCCTCGAGGCCCTGACCACGGCGCCCGACCGTTTCGGCATGGAGACCCCGGTCTATCTCGGCCTGCGCACCGCCTATTTCCGCCTCGTCCGCGCCCGCAACGATGCGGCGCTGCGAGATGTCATGGACTATCTCTGGGACATCGCCGTGCGGATGGAGGACGGTGACGTCTCCGAGGCCGAGCGCTCCGTCGCGCAGGCGGCGGAAAGGCTGCGCCAGGCCATCGAGCGCGGGGCATCCGAGGAGGAAATCCGCCGGCTGTCACAGGACCTGCGCCAGGCCATGGACCGGCTGATGCGCGAACTGACCGAACAGGCGCTGCGCAACCGTCAGGACGGCAACCAGCAGCAGCAGCAGGCCCAGCGCGATCCCAACGCCCGCCAGGTCCGCCCGCAGGACCTGCGCGACATGCTCAACCGCATCGAGAACCTCGCGCGCAGCGGCGCCCGCGAACAGGCCCAGCGCCTGATGCAGGAACTGCAGCAGATGCTGCAGGGCCTGCAGGCCGGCCGGCAGCAACAGCAGCAGCAAGGCCAGAACGGCGAACAGGGTGAGCAGGGCGAGGGTCCGCTCGACCGGCTCGCTGACATGATCCGCCGCCAGCAGCAGCTGCGCGACGACACGTTCCGCCGCAACCAGGAGCAGCGCCGCGCCCAGCGGGGCCAGCAGCGCCCCGGCCAGCGGGGCCAGCCGGGGCAACAGGGCCAGCAGCAGCCCGGCCAGCAGGGTGAACAGGGCGAGCAGGGTTACGGCCAGCTCGGCGACGCCCAGCGCGAGCTCCGCGAACTCCTCGACCAGCTGCGCGAGCAGCTGGGTCAGCAGGGCGAAGGTCAGGGGCAGTCGGACGCCGGCCGTCAGGCGCAGGAGGGCATGGGCAATGCCGGCCGCGCCATGCGCGAGGCGGAAGAGGCACTCGGCCGCGGCAATGGCCAGGGCGCGACCGATGCCCAGGGCCGTGCCCTGCGCAGCCTGCAGCAGGGCGCCCAGGGCCTCGCCCAGCAGATGCAGGAGGGCCAGGGCCAGGGGCAGGGACCGGGTCAGCCCGGCCAGCCGGGCGGCCGCCAGGGACAGGCCGGCAACCAGGATTACGATCCCCTGGGGCGCCCGACCCGCGGCCGCGAGGCCAACGAGAACTCGGACGTGCGCGTTCCCAATGCCGGCGAGGGGGCCGCCCAGCGCGCCCAGCGCGTGCTCGAGGAACTGCGCCGCCGCCTGTCCGAGCAGGACCGCCCGCAGATCGAGATGGACTATATCGAGCGGCTGTTGCGCGGCCTGCAGATCCAGTAGCGCTCAGGCTTCGGCGGCGGGCAGATCCCAGGCCTCGCCGGGGCGGATGGCGCGGAACAGGTCGGGCGCGATCGCCCGTTCGGCCAGCGCCGCGTGCAGCGCCACGCGCGGTTCCTCGATCGCCTCGTTGGTCAGCTGCACGGTTCCCCAGTGATGGGCGAGGGCGCGTCGCGCCCCGCAATCGATCATCACCTGCACGGCCTCGGCCGGGTTCATGTGCTGGTCGCGCATGAACCAGCGCGGCTCATAGGCGCCGATCGGCAGGATGGCGAGGCGGAAGCCGCCGAAGCGGCGCCTTGCCTCGCGGAAATGATGCCCGTCGCCATAGCCTGTATCGCCAATATGATAGACGAGGCCGCCCGGAGCCTCGACCACGAAGGCCGCCCACAGCGCCTTGTTCCGGTCGAACAGGCCGCGCGCCGTCCAGTGCCGCATCGGTGCCAGATGCACCGCCATGTCGTTGCCGATCGCGACGCGGTCGCCCCAGTCATGCGCCTCCGCCCGGATGGCGGGGTTGAAGGCCTTCATGATGGCGTCCTGACCGAGCGGGGTAATGACCCGCGGCTGGTGAACTGCATGGAGACGGGAAAGGGTCTCCACGTCGAGATGGTCGTAATGGCCGTGGCTGACCAGGACGAGGTCGATCTTCGGCAGGGCCTCGAAGGCGACGCCCGGGGCATTGACCCGCTTCGGCCCGGCGAAGGAGACCGGCGAGACCCGCTCCGACCAGACCGGATCGAACAGGATGTTGAGCCCGCGCGTCTGCATCAGGATCGTCGCATGGCCGACATAGGAGAGGCGGATCGCGTCCCCCTCGACCCGCGGCGGCGGCGCGTCGGTTCGGTCCAGCGGCCAGCTCTCCGGCCAGCGGGCCCGCTCGTCGCCGCCGAACTGCCAGCGCAGCAGGTCGGTGAAGGGCTTGGGCGGGACGCCATGGGGATCGAAGAAACGGGTGCCGTCGAAATGGTCACTCACCGGCCCGGTATAGTAGGGCTGGCTGCGATAGGCGGCGGCGCCGGTTGCGCCGCCGATCACCGGGACCGCGGCGAGCACGCCGAGAAGGCGGCGGCGGTTGAGCTTGCGGCGGGCGGGGTCTTTCGGGGGGCTCATGCCGCCAGCTAGCCGCCGGTCATGGGCGGAAAGAAGGCGATCTCACGGGCACCGGCCAGCGGCGCATCCGGCTTCACATGGACTTGATCGATGGCGGCGCGGATCACCGTCCGGTTCTCGAAGGCATGGGCATAATCCTCGCCCCGGCCGATGAGGTGGGTGACGAGGTCGGCGACGGTGACGACCCCGGCCGGCACATCGATCTCCTCGGACGGCTTGCCGATCCGCTCGCGCACCCAGGCGAAATAGAGGACCCTCATGGCTCGTCCTCCTCGATGAGATGGCTGGCCCCGGCGCGGAAATAGTCGAAGCCGGTATAGAGTGTCAGGATCGCCGCGCACCAGAGCAGCCCGATGCCGACCATCGTCACGCCCGAGACGATCTTGTCGCCGGCGGGTCCGGCGATGAGGAAGCCGACCGCGATGAGCTGAAGCGCCGTCTTCCATTTCGCCAGCCGCGTCACCGGCACCGAGACGCGCAGCTCGGCCAGGAACTCGCGCAGTCCCGACACGAGGATCTCGCGCGCCAGAATGACCATGGCGGCCCAGAGCGACCAGCCGAGAATCGTGCCGTCCGCCGCCAGCATCATCAGCACGATGCCGACCAGCAGCTTGTCGGCAATGGGATCGAGCATGCGGCCAATGGCCGAATGCTGCGACCAGGCACGGGCGAGGTACCCATCGAAATAGTCGGTGATGGCGGCGATGATGAAGATCGCAAGCGCGACCCAGCGCAGCCAGATCCCGCCTTCATAGATGACCTGGGCGAAGAGACAGGCGGCCACCAGCGGCACGGCGAGGACGCGGCCGTAGGTGAGAAGGTTCGGGACGCTGTAGGTGCCGCCGCCGCGAGGGCGGGCGATCGGATCGGCCGAGCTCATGATCTTGTGATGAACGAGGGGGCCGGCCGGGTCAATGGAAACCCATGTCGCTGGGGGCTCCCACTGGACAGAACGTCGTGACCGGCTAGAACCGGCGGCATGACAAAGACCACAGCGATCGTCGCGCATGCCGTCGGCCGACCCTGGCTTTCCGGGGCCCTCGTCGTCGCCGCCGCTGCGATCGGAACGATTCTCGGGGCCTTTTTCTTTGAATTCGTCGTCGGCCTGCCGCCCTGCCCGCTCTGCCTGCAGCAGCGCGTCCCCTATTATGCGGTCGTGCCGGCGGCGCTCCTGGTCGCCTTCATGGCCTGGCGCCGCTGGCCCGCCGCATTCGTCCGGCTGGGATTGTTCGGTCTCGCCGCCCTGATGATCTGGGGCGCCGGTCTCGGCATCTATCACGCCGGCGCCGAATGGGGCTTCTGGCAGGGGCCGACGACCTGCGCCCAGCCGACCGTCATTGCCCGAAACCCGGCCGATCTGATGCGCCAGTTGCAGGCCGCCAAGCCGCTGGCCGACTGCACGGTCGCCGCCTGGCGCTTTCTCGGCCTGTCTCTGGCGGGCTGGAACGCCCTGGTCGCCACGGCCCTGGCGCTGGTGGCTCTGGCCGCGGCCAGCCGGCCGCACGAGCGCGCCTGACGCCTCACGGCTCCAGTTCGGTGTCCCAGTAAAGGTAGTCCATCCAGCTCTGGTGCAGATAGTTCGGCGGGAACATCCGGCCGTTGGTGTGCAGGTCCTGCACCGTGGGCGCAAAGGGCAGATGGGACAGCTGGAGGCCCGATTCCCTGAGCGACTTCGACCCCTTGCGCAGGTTGCACGGCGAACAGGCGGTCAGCACATTGTCCCAGGTCGTCTGCCCGCCCTTGGAGCGGGGCACGAGATGGTCGAAGGTCAGGTCTTCCGTATGGCCGCAATACTGGCAGCGGAAACGGTCGCGCAGGAAGACGTTGAACCGGGTGAAGGCGGGATTGCGCGACGGCTTCACATAGGTCTTGAGCGACACCACGCTCGGCAGCCTCATCTCGAAGCTGGGCGAGTGAATCGCCTTCTCGTAGGTCGAGACGACGGTGACGCGGTCGAGAAAGACGGCCTTGATCGTATCCTGCCACGACCACAGCGACAGGGGATAGTAGCTCAGCGGGCGGTAATCCGCGTTGAGCACCAGGGCCGGCCATGAACCGGGGGAGATGGCGGCCGAAACCGGCATGTCCCCAGGTGATACGGCGACCGTCAAGATGAACTCCTTGCGATCGGGCGGCTCGGCGATTCGCGAGCCGCGAATTCAGGCACTGAGCGATACTATGGGGATCGTGTCGCTCTTGTGAAGCCCAAAGCGCCGGCGA
>JAIEPJ010000147.1 GCA_019749835.1 Phreatobacter sp.
GGCGGCCGGTGACAAGCGTCAAGAGTCCGATACCGAGGCCGAGCAACCCGGCCACAGCGAAGGCCTGCGACACCCCGAACAGGGCGGCGGTGCCAAGCAGCAGCGGCGGCGAGATCGCCGTGCCGAGATAGCCGGCGAATGTGTGGATCGAGAAGGCCTTGCCCATCCGCGCGCCGTCAATGCCGCGGGCGAGCAGCGCATAGTTCGCGGGGTGATAGACACCGTTGGCAAGCCCCGCCCCCGCCATGGCGACGAGCAGCATCGTATAACCGGGCGACAGCGCCAGCCCGATGAAACTGAGCCCGCCGACGAACAGCCCCGCCACCAGGACAGGGCGCGCGCCGAGCCTGTCGCTGACGAAGCCCATCGGGGCCTGGACGACCAGCGACACCAGATTGAACAGCGTCAGGGCGGCACCGATCTCGATGAAGCTCGAGCCGAAATGCCCCGGCAGCAGAGGCAGCAAGGCCGGCACCGTCATGATGTGGACGTGGCTGACGAGATGGGCGAGCGACACTTGGCCGAGGAGCATGCGCTCGGCAGGCCTTGCGGCCGCGAGAGCCGTCTTCGGATCAGGAATGGCGGTCATCGGTCGGAGCCCAGGATGCTGCGCCTTAGCACAGATCGACCGGAACAGAGGCGTGGACGCTGCACGACTGGCCTGCACATCACAGGCGCGCAAGAGACAGGGATATGGTCGGCCGCGCGTGCCAGGCGCCGGAGATGTGGCGGGACGGACATTCCGCTCAAACCGACTTTTGGTGACTTCGTCCGCATTGACAGGGAGACAGCGCAACTGAGAGCGGAAACATCGTCAGGAGGAGGGCGAAGTTCGATCATGAGCGAGGCGGCTCCCGCAGGACCTCCGCATTCGGAAAAGAGCCCGTCACGCGCCCGATCCCAGTCGAAACGCCAATCTTGAGGGTCTGAGCACTCGAGCATGAAAGGGCGAACCCGATCATCGGAGCATCCCGCGCGGGGTCGAAAGTGCCCGCTTGCATCAAAAGGTCAATAGTATAGTTATTTGTAAGAATGAGGAGAGATCCGGGAGAGCCCAATGAGGAAGGCCGGCTTCGGATCCGCCATATGCATGGCGGTCTGCCTGATTTCCCTCGGCAGAGCCCTGGCAGCCGCAACGCAGGAATATCCGGTCAAGGTGATCATGCTCCCTGAGCCATTTCCATCGGGCGGATGGACCGGTCTTGCCGGCCGCCGCCTTGGCGAGACGATACCCCAGATCCTCAAGCAGCCTGTCATCGGGGAGAAGCGGGCCGGCTCGGCGGGAGCCATCGGCATCCGCGCCGTGAGGAATGCCCGACCGGGCGGAGATCCGCCTGGTCGAAGTGGGATGGGTCCGTCAGCGGAATCCTTGGCAATGGGGCATGACATCAGGGACCATCCCGCGAACCTCGCCTGTCGCGGCCAGTTGGGATCGACGGCGTTGCTCCTCGGCGCCCGGATGGATCTCGATGTGAGTTTGTCGGATGCCGGACGCAGGTCGAATCTGCTGACAGTCCAGGACTTGGGCATGCCTGGTGACAAGAACAACTTCTGGAGCGTGCGGATTGGCCCGAAAGGTTGGCCCCAGACCGTCATCGACGAAACGGCCGCCGCGCTGAGCGCCGCCATGCCGAACATCACCCGGGTCCCGGAGGTCTCGCATGAGAATTCTTTGGCTGGCATTCCTGATGAGCGGGCTGGTTGCAGCCCAGGCGCAGGCACCGCGCATGCGTGAGACTGTCACCTACGACAATGTTTCGATCGACCTGACATCGGAAGGAACCGGACCGCTCATTGTGCTTCTCCCCTCGCGCGGTCGCGACCTCGATGATTTCGACCAGGTCGCCGCCGGCCTGGCCAAGGCGGGGTTTCGCGTCTTGCGCCCGCAGCCGCGCGGCGCCGGGATCAGCAGGGGTCCCACCGAAGGCATCCGGCTGCAGGACCTGGCCCGCGATGTCGCCTTCATCATCGAACGGGAAAGGGCTGGGCCAGCCATCATCGCGGGACACGCGTTTGGAAACTGGGTAGCCCGCATGGTCGCGACCGATCATCGACATCTCGTGCGGGGTGTCGCGCTCCTTGCGGCGGCGGCCAAAACCTTTCCCGAGAGCCTTCGTCTGGATGTCCAGCAATCGGCCAGCGCAAGCCTGCCCCATGAAACACGGCTCGAGGCCCTTCGACGCAGCTTCTTCCTGCCTGGCCACGATGCATCTGTCTGGCTGCATGGCTGGGCACCGGAAGCCAACCGGATACAGGGGCTCGCATCGGCGGCCACCAGGCAGGCGGAGTACTGGCAGGCTGGTGGCGTGCCGATCCTTGATGTCGTGCCGGATTCCGACCCGTTCAAACCGCAGGAAAAATGGTTCGAGAGCCGCGAGGAGTTCGGCGATCGCGTCACGGTGACGATCATCCCGCGGGCCAGTCATGCCCTGATCCCCGAACAGCCTCAGGCGGTGGTGGATGCCATCGTTTCCTGGGCCCTTCAACTGCCCTAGCAAAGCCGGAGATAGCGTCATGAGCGATCGGCAGATGCCTACACAGTTTCGGCCCTGGCCTGAAGGCGTGGAGCCTGCGGTGCCGATCGAAGGCTATCCCAACACCTGGACCTTCACGCCATCGCGCCCGGCATTCCCTCGGCCGCTGACGCGCACCGAGATCACCGGGCCGACCGAACTCTGGCGCAAACTGCCCTGCGGCGGCAACAATCTGGCGGTGCTCACCCCAGGCAAGATTGCGCTCGGGCAGTTCATCCGGATTTCGGGACGCGTTCTCGGCGAGGATTCGCGCCCGATCCCCGGTGCCGTCGTCGAGCTCTGGCAGGCGAATTCCGCGGGGCGGTATGCCCATTCGCATGATGACAGCAAGGCACCGGTCGACCCTGATTTCCTCGGACATGGACGCGTCCTGTCCGATGAGGAGGGGCGCTACTGCTTCTTCACCATCAAGCCTGGAGCCTATCCCGTGCCGGTGAAGGATGCGTGGTGGCGTCCCCCCCATGTCCACTTCTCGGTTGTCGGGCCGTCGTCGTTATCGCGGCTGGTGACCCAGATGTATTTCCCCGGGGATCCGCTGAACGACTGGGATCGCATTCTCAATTCCATTCACAACCCGGCCGCCCGGTCGCGTCTGGTTGCGCGCCAGATCCATCCATCGGAAGCCGGCGACACGTTCCTGGCATACCAGTTCGACATCGTGCTGCGCGGCGCGCTGGCAACGCCGGAGGCTTGAGGCAATGAAAACCGAGCTTCAAATGCCGCTCTCCTCGCACACGATCGGCCCCTTTTTCCCCCCAAGCTTCTTCTCGGAAGCCGACAACGACCTGACGCGGATCTCGAGGGATGCTGCGCCGACGGCGCGGGGTACGCCTTACATCTTGCGCGGAACGATCATGAAGGAGGGGCGCATTCCCGTCCCGAATGCCATTGTCGAGGTCTGGCAGGCCGATGCGGGCGGACATTTTCGCCACCCCCACGATCCCGGGGCGCGGATGGCCGATCCGGATTTTCTTGGCTGGGGAAGGGACTGGACCGACAGTGACGGCTGCTACAGTTTTCGGTCCGTGCTGCCGGCCGGCTACGACAGCAACGGCTCGCACCGCGCACCGCATGCCAATTTGAGAGTGATGGGTGCCGGACTGATGAACCCGGTCTCGACCACGTTGTTCTTCCCGGATTTCGCGAAGGAGAATGCTTCCGACATTGTCCTGAGCGCCTTGCCGCCGGCTTTACGCCCACGCCTTATCGTGACGGAACTGGCCGCGGAGGATGGCCTCCGCGTCTTCGGATTCGACATCCTGCTGCGTGGCTCGGCAGAAGAGGAAACGCCCTTCTTCCAGGACTGACTACCCGCGATTGCTGTCCAGCAGGCGCAGCAGCGCATGTGTCCCTGAAAGCAGGGGCGCCGGATGTTTCAGGTGCTGCGCGAGCTCGACTAGGCCGCCAATGACCGGACCAATCTCGAGACTCCGCCCCGCCTCCAGATCCTGCAGCATGGATGTCCGGAAAGCGCCAAGCCTGCGGGTGATGGCAATGCGTCCATCGATGTCGCCGGGATCCGGCAGGCCTATGAGCCGCCAAAGCCCTGCCATTTCCATCATCATGCCGCGGATCAGCTCCCTGGTTCCAGGATCATCGATGAGCTGGGCGGCATCGGCCCGGGCAAGCGCGCTCAGCGGGTTCATGTTCGAATTGCCCCAGAGCTTGCTCCAGACCTCCAGGCGGATGTCCGAAACCTGTGCGGCCGGCAGCCCCCCATCCGTCAATGATTCGACGATGGCCGTGCTGCCATTGCCTCCGGCAGGGTCGCCGAGAAGCAACCGATCGGCCTTGAGAATGCGGATGCATCCGGGGCCTTCGACACGGCTTGCCGCATGGACGACGACGCCGACCACACGATTGGCTGGCATCAACGCACCGAGCTTGCCGCCCGGATCGACCGACTGCAGCGTCAACCCGGCGGCTGGCCCACCAAAACTCTCAAAGAACCACCAGGGAATGCCATTGATGGCCGGGAGGACAAGCGTCTCCGGGCCCAGTAGGGCCTCAATCAGGGCCGTGTTGGCCGGCAGATCATGGGCCTTCAGTCCAAGCAGCAGAATGTCTGCGCGCGGCAATGCGCGGGGATCGTGACTGGCCGTGATCCGATGCGTCTCCCGGCGCTCTCCATCAAGCAGGACAAGGCCATTCCGCTGAAGCGCTGCCAGGCTTTCTCCGCGCGCAAGGATGGAAACATCATGGCCGGCCCGGCAAAATCCGGCAGCCATCCAGCCACCAATAGCCCCCGCTCCAAGCACGGTCACGCGGCGGGGGGCAAAGCCTGTTGCGGCTTGGCTGGATGTCATTGCGCTTGGCCTGTCCTGAGTGGTGCCTGAAATCCTGATTTAGCATTTTCGCGGCAATTGCGATCCCGCGGGGGGCACGAAGCCCAGAAGCAAGACAGCAGCCGCCCGGCCGCAAGCAAGCGGCCAACGAGCCTCCTGGCGAGGATCGCGGCGACGCATTCGACGAGATCGTCGCACGGCGGCAATGTTCTCGATATCGGGGCGAAATGCGACCAAAAGCCCAAGGCGGAGAACCACGGGATTTCCGGGCGACCCGGAAAATCAACGGTTTGTCTGGGAGTGATTGGTGGAGCCAGGCGGGATCGAACCGCCGACCTCTTGCATGCCATGCAAGCGCTCTCCCAGCTGAGCTATGGCCCCATCAGTTCCCGAAGGGAACAGGACGGATCGTGGGACATCCGCCGGGATCTCGAGGCGGCCGAGGCCGATCAAGGAGCGCGTGTTTTACATATTTCCTTCCAGGCATCAAGCGCATCCCGCGAAGTTTTTCACATGCGTGCGAGCGACCCGAACGCCGCTACTCGTGGCACCCGAACCGACGAACATCGCGCAAGCCGCGTATCTCACTCATTCTTGCAACCTCTTTTTAATGGACCGCGCGATATCATCGGCACGTTCCTAATTCCCAAACGATATGAGGGATTTGCGCGCAAATGCCGACGGTGTCGATCATCGAGGAACTGGAAGATGCGATCTCGCGCGGTACCAGCGGCCGTCGCGTCGAAACGCTGCGGCGGGTGACCGATCTGTTCCTGCGTGATGCCGACCGCTTCACCGAAGCCCAGATCGAACTCTTCGACGACGTCATCGTGCGGCTGTCGAGCGCCATGGAGAAGGCGGTCCGACGGGAACTGGCCGAACGTCTGGCCCCGGTGATGAGCGCACCGAAGACCATCATCCGCAGCCTGGCGCAGGACGACGAGATCGACGTCGCGCGCCCCATCCTCCTGCTGTCGTCGCAGCTCGACGATGCCACTCTCGCCGACATCGCCCGCACCAAGAGCCAGGAGCACATGCTGGCCATCGCCGGCCGCAAATCGGTCGGCGAGACGGTGACGGACGTTCTGGTGGAGTGGGGCGACTCGCGTGTCGCCATGTCGGTCGCCGCCAACGACGGCGCCCGCTTTTCCAACAAGGGCTATGACGCGCTGGTCGAGCGCTCCAAGGGCGACGACCTGCTGGCCGAATGCGTCGGGCTGCGCAAGGACATCCCGCCCTATCTGTTCCGCGTCATCCTCTCGACCGCCAAGGAGAACGTGCGCAAGCGTCTTGTCGCCACGACGAGCGCCCGCGAGAAGATCCAGCTGTCCGGCGCCCTCGGTGGTGTCGCCGACCGCATCGCCATCGGCGCCTCCGACGGGGCGCGTGACTACACCGCGATCCACCGCGCCATCGTCATCCAGCACGGCCGTGGCGCCCTTGGCGAGAGCGAGTTGAGAGCCTTTGCCGAAGCCGGGAAGCTCGACGAGACGGTGTGCGGTCTGTCTGTCCTGTGTGGCGTGCCGCTGGAGATGGTCGAACGGCTTTTCGTCGGTGATCGGCCTGATCCGATCCTGATCCTCGCAAGGGCGGCCGGACTGTCCTGGGCGACCCTCGGTGCCATCCTGCAGACGCGCCCTGGCTCGGCCGGCACATCGGCGGCCGGAATGGAGGAGGCGCGCGAGAGCTATGCCAAGCTCACCACCAACACGGCGCTGCGCGTGCTGCGCTTCTGGCAGATTCGCGAGAGTTCGGTCGCGGCTGCGGCCGATTGACGGGCGGCATGCGCCGCCCGCCCTTCATCGGCCTCAGTGCAGGCTGACGGTCTCCAGTTCGTTCTCCCAGGCATTGGCGACGGCGTCCTCGCGCCGGTCGCTCACCATGATCGGCATGCCGTCGGCCGAGACCAGCGCGAAGAGGTCGAGGCCGGGCGGCAGGGCCGGCGACTGCGGGAACATCCGGGTGATTTCATCGGAGCGCATCGGCTTCACATAGGCCAGTTTGGCGACGCCGAGCTGGGCCAGGCTCTCCGGGGTGATGGGGAAACGGTCGATCATCGGTCGAACCTCCTTCAAAGGCAGGCTGGATGCGGGCGGGCTGGTCCCTTGCGGTCAGTCCTGCTCCGCGATGTCGATCCGCCTGACGACCCTTTCGGGTTCCGGGCGAGCGAGATCGACGGAAAGGAGCCCGTTCTTCAGGTCGGCTCCCATGACCTCCATCCCGTCCGCGAGCACGAAGACCCGCTGGAACTGACGTGCCGCGATCCCGCGGTGGATGAAGTCGCGCCCTTCGGTTTCGTCCTGCTGGCGCCCGCGGATGAGAAGCTGGTTCTCCTCCACGGTGACCTCGAGTTGCTGGCGGGTAAAGCCGGCGACAGCGAGGGTGATGCGCAGGCGTTCCGGCGCCTGGACCGATGAGGCGATGCGCTCGATATTGTAGGGCGGATAGCCCTCGGCTCCCTTGGTGACCCGATCGAGGACGCGCTCCAGCTGATCGAAACCCAGCAGGAACGGCGACGACAGAGACGGCACGCGCGACATGGCGAAGTCCTCGTGTGAGCGACATCGGCCGGGCCCCGAAGGCACCCGGCGCGCCGGGACTGACCGGCGCTGTTCGGATATGGCAATGGCAGAGCCACCTCGCAAGGACGTCGCGTCCGGCGCGGCGCACGGCAGGCGAGGGCAGCGCCCTCGGCCTTTGCCTGCAGCAACCGGCTATCGCGGCATCACTGGCCGAGGCGCTTGCCCGTCTGGCTGTCGAAGAGATGGAGGTGCTCGGCCGTGGCGGCGACCGAGACCGGCGTGCCCGGCGCCAGCAGCGCCTTGCCGGGCAGGCGCGCGATGATCTCCTGGCCGTTGCCGCCGATCGGTCCATAAACGAAGGTCTCGGCACCGACCGCCTCAACCGCCGAAACAGGGAAGGTGATACCGAGCGAATCGTCCGGTACGGGTCCGGCGACCACCATCAGATGTTCGGGTCGGACACCGAGCGTCGCGCCCCCCGGCGGAATGGCAAGGCCGCGTCCGCCGGTCAGGCCGGCCGCCTGCGGACCGTTCTCGCCTGCGCCGACGGGAATGAGGTTCATCGGCGGCGCGCCGATGAAACTGGCGACGAAGGTCGAGGCCGGCTTCTCGTAGAGGTCGAGCGGCGACCCCTGCTGCTCGACATGGCCCTTGGACATCACGACGAGGATGTCGGCGAGCGTCATCGCCTCGAGTTGGTCATGGGTGACATAGACCGAGGTGACCCCCAGCGCCCGCTGCAGCTTCTTGATCTCGACCCGCATCTGGATGCGCAGCTTGGCATCGAGGTTGGAGAGCGGCTCGTCGAACAGGAAGACCTGCGGCTTGCGGACGATGGCGCGCCCCATGGCAACGCGCTGGCGCTGGCCACCCGACAGGGCCCGCGGCTTGCGATCGAGAAAGGGCGAAATCTCCAGGATGCGCGCGGCTTCCTGCACCCGCGCCTCGATCTCGTCCTTCGGCGTGCCGCGGTTGCGCAGGCCATAGGCCATGTTGTCGTAGACCGTCATGTGCGGATAGAGCGCGTAGTTCTGGAACACCATGGCGATGTCCCGGTCCGACGGGTCGAGATCGTTGACACGGCCGGCGCCGATGCGGCAGTCGCCTTCGGTGATCGTCTCCAGCCCGGCGATCATCCGCAGCAGCGTGGACTTGCCGCAGCCGGATGGCCCCACCAGCACGCACAGCGCGCCGTCGGGGATCGCGATGTCGATGTCCTTCACCGCTTCGACGCCGCCCGGATAGACCTTGCGGACGCGGCTGAGGCTGAGTTCGGCCATGGGGCCCTCTTACTTCTCGGTTTCGACCAGGCCCTTCACGAACCAGCGCTGCATCAGGATGACGACCAGCACGGGCGGGAGGAGGGCGAGGATCGCGGTGGCCATGACCATGTTCCAGTCGGTCGGCCCGCCCGCGGAATCGATCATCTTGGACATGCCGATGACGATGGTCTGCATCCTGGCATCGGTGCCGATCAGCAGGGGCCACAGATACTGGTTCCAGCCATAGAGGAACAGGATGACGAACAGCGCCGCGATATTGGTGACGGAGAGCGGCAGCACAACGTCGCGGAAGAATTTCATCGGCCCGGCACCATCGATCTTTGCTGCCTCGACCAGTTCGTCGGGAATGGTCAGGAAGAACTGCCGGAACAGGAGGGTCGCCGTCGCCGAGGCGATGAGCGGGATGGTCAGGCCGGCATAGGTGTTCATCATGTTGAGATTGGTGATCACCTGGATCGTCGGCACGATCCGCACCTCCACCGGCAGCATCAGGGTGATGAAGATCATCCAGAAGAAGGCCATGCGGAACGGGAAGCGGAAGAAGACCACCGCATAGGCGGAGAGGATCGAGATGATGATCTTGCCGACGGCGATCGACAGCGCCATCACCGTCGAATTGAGCATCATCTCCCAGACCGGCGGTGTCAGGATCCGGCCGGAGCGTCCGCCCTGCAGCAGCGCCTCGCCGTAATTGGCGCCGGCCTGGTTGCCCGGCAGCAGCGGCATCGGCGCCTGGGCGATTTCCGGGTTGGACAGGGTCGATGCGACGAAGGCGACCCAGAGCGGGAAAGCCGTGATGAAAATGCCGATCGCGATCACGACATGGGGGATCCAGTCGCGGCGGACGCTCTTCGGCGCAGGGGTGTCGAGCGGCGCGGCCATCAGTAGTGCACCTTGCGCTCGATGTAGCGGAACTGGATGACCGTCAGGCCGATGACGATGAACATCAGGATCACCGCCTGGGCCGAGGACCGGCCGAGATCCTGGGCGATCAGCCCGTCATACCAGGCCTTGTAGATCAGCACTTCCGTCGACTTGCCCGGGCCGCCCTGGGTGACGGCATGGATGACACCGAACGTGTCGAAGAAGGCATAGGTCAGGTTGACCACCAGCAGGAAGAACGTCGTCGGCGACAGCAGCGGGAAGACGATGGTCCAGAACCGCCGGATCTCGCGGGCGCCGTCGATGGCGGCGGCCTCGATCAGGGACTTCGGGATCGATTGCAGGCCGGCGAGGAAGAACAGGAAATTGTAGCCGATCTGCTTCCAGGCCGAGGCTATGAGCACGACGATCATGGCATCCGTGCCGTCGATGCGCGGGTTCCAGTCGATGCCGATCAGCCGCAGAGGATAGGCGATCGTGCCGATCGACGGCTGGAACAGGAAGAGCCAGAGCGCACCCGCCACGGCCGGCGCGATGGCATATGGAATGACGAGGATGGTCTTGTAGGCGGTGGCGCCGCGGACGACCCGGTCGGCCATCACCGCGAGCAGCAGGGCCGGGATCATCGACAGGGCCGTGACCCCGAACGAGAACAGGAAGGTCCGCTGCATTGTCGCGAGATAGGCGGGGTCCTGCAGCACGGCCTGGAAATTCTCCAGGCCGACGAACTGGACGGAAAAGCCGAGGGGATCCTGCAGCAGCGTCGACATCCAGATCGCCTGGCCGGCGGGCCAGAAGAAGAAGACGAGCGTGATCGCGATCTGCGGTGCCAGCAGCAGATAGGGAAGCAGCTTCTGCGGAAAGACGACCTTGCGTTCCATGAGGGTCCCTGACGCGATCCAGGCGCGGCGACGAGGCGGTCAGGCCGTCGGGGGAGGGATGCCGCATCACGCCGGCCCCGCTCCGGTCGTCATGCAAAATGGCACCGCGGGGTGTCGGGCCGGATAGGCCAGACACCCCGCGGCGGGTCGTGTCAGATCAGTTGGCGGCGCCGACCGAACGCTCGAACTGGCGCAGCGCGTCGTTGCCGCGGCGCACCGTGTTGTCGAGGGCGGCCTGGGCGGTCTGCTGGCCCTGCAGGGCGCGCTCGACCTCCTCGTGATACATGTCGCGGATCTCGGTCCAGCGGCCGAAGCGGTAGCCCGACGAATTGGCGGTCGGGGTGCCGCGGGTCAGCTGCAGGATCGGGACGTCACGGCCCGCATTCTGCTGGAAGAATCCTTCGGCCTGCATGGTCTGGAAGGCGGCATTGGTCGCCGGGAGGAAGCCGGTCGCCTTGGCGAAGCGGACATAGGTCTCCGGGCGCGCCAGGAAGGCGAGGAACTGGGCGACGCCGCGGAGCTCCTCGGCCGAACGGTTGGGCGCGTTGAAGACCCAGAGCGAGGCACCGCCGACGATCGAGTTCTTCGGCTCGGCGATCACGTCCGGCCAGAAGGGCATCGGCGCCACCGAGAACTTCGCCTTCAGGTCGCGGGCGATGGCCGCATGGCCGCCCGAGGACTGGATCAGCATGGCGCAGGTGCCTGCGACGAACAGCGCGTTGGCGTCGTTCGAGCGGCCGCCATACTGGAACGCCTTGTTGCGGGAGGCGTCGACCAGGGTCTGGATCATGCGGGCGCGGGGCGCGTCATTGAAGTTCAGCACCGCGTTGAGACCGCCGCGGCCGTTGGCCTCGGTGGAGAGCGGCAGGTCGTGGATGGCCGAATACTGCTCCAGCATCGTCCAGGCGAGCCAGGTCGTGGTGAAGCCGCATTCTGCGGCGTTGCGCTCACGGATCTGGTTGGCGGCGGCGATGACCTCCGGCCAGGTGCGCGGCGGCTTCGACGGGTCGAGGCCGGCCTTGGTGAAGATGTCGTCGTTGATGAACATCACCGCCGTCGAGACGTTGAAGGGCAGCGAGTTCATCGTGCCGTCCGGACGGGAGTAGTAGCCGCGGGCCGGGCCGATATAGCCGGCCGGGTCGAACTGCACGCCGGCGCGCTGCATCACCTCGGAGACCGGAATGGTGGCGCGCGGCAGGGCGAACATGTCGCCGGTGCCGGCATCGAACATCTGCATGATGTGCGGTGGGTTGCCGGCGCGGAAGGCGGCGAAGGCGGCGGCGCGCTGCTCGGGATACTGGCCGCGGAACTCGACCTTGGCCTCGAACTGGGTCTGGCTGGCGTTGAACTCCTGCGCATAGCGCATGATTTCTTCCTGCGCGGGGCCGGTCACGCCGATCCACATGGAGATGGGCGTGCGCGCCTGCTGCGCGAGAGCCGGCGAACATGCCAGGCCGGCGACCGCTGCGGCGGCGAGGAGAGTACGACGAGTGTGCATGGAACAAACTCCCGGTGGACGGAGGGGGCCGATCTGGCTGCGACCCTTCTGGTTGCCGTCGGCGACGGATGGGTGACAGTTTAATGAAGTTTCGATGACGGCGTAAAGCCGGCATGAGCGGGTGCCGCTAGGGCCCGCAAAACCCCGGATTCCGCGCTTTGGACCCGTTGATGCGACCCCGCCGCGCCGGTGGCGGGACGAGATGTCGCAACCCCCGCCGCCCCTCACGCCCGGTGGTAGGGATGGCCCGAGAGGATGGTGACGGCGCGGTAGAGCTGTTCGAGCGCCATGATGCGCACGAGCTGGTGCGGCCAGGTCAGCGCACCGAAGCCGAGGACGAGGTCCGCCTCGGCGCGAAGCGCGGGATCGAGGCCGTCGGGCCCGCCGATGACGAGGGTGGTCGCCTCGTCGCCGGCATCCTTCCAGCGGCCGAGCAGGGCGGCGAAATCGGCACTCCCCAGGCTCTTGCCACGCTCATCCAGGAGCACGAGCCGGCCGGCGCGCACCCGCCGGATCGCCGCGGCCTCCTCGGCCTTGCGGGCGCCCGCCTCGGCCGCACGGCTCTCGTCCAGCGTCAGGGTCTCGACGGCG
The DNA here is from genome assembly GCA_019749835.1 of Phreatobacter sp. Classification (GTDB taxonomy): domain Bacteria; phylum Pseudomonadota; class Alphaproteobacteria; order Rhizobiales; family Phreatobacteraceae; genus Phreatobacter. The sequence continues at coordinate 12,477 of JAIEPJ010000147.1, forward strand.
CGGAAGCCCAGGGCCTTGCCGGCCTTGGCGGCGCGCTCCTGGTAGCGGGAGGCGAGCTCGGTCTCGGGGCCGGCCTTGGCACGCCCCACGGCGACGACGATCAGCCGCATGCCGGCGCTCCCAGCGGGAAGGGCGAGAAAAGGATGCGGCGGGCGGTCAGCCCGCCAGCGCTTCGCCCGGACGGGCCGCCGACCACATCTTCTCGAGATTGTAGAAGCTGCGGACCTCGGGCCGGAAAACGTGGATGATGACGTCGCCGGCATCGACCAGAACCCAGTCGCAGGCCGGAACGCCCTCGACACGCACCTGACGCACACCGGCTTCCTTCAGGGACTTGACGAGATAATCGGCCAGGGCGCCAACATGGCGGTGCGACCGTCCGGAGGCCACCACCATCGCATCGGCGATGGAGGTCTTGCCCCTGAGGTCGATGGCCTGGACTTCCTCGGCCTTGTTTTCATCAAGGGAGTCGAGGACGAGCTGGAGGACATCCGCGGAAGCGGGGTGTTCCTTGGAAGTCCCGGTGGGCGGCGCGCTGGCGGCCGGCCCCGGCAGGGTTGTGGTGGACAGGGTCCAATCCTCTCTGCTTCGCGCCGCAAGGGCGCCACAAGTATCCATCATAGCCGAAAACGTGACGATTGGAAAACGGGACGGTGACAGGGACCTCAGTCCCCGCCGGCAAGTGCCCCGACCCCGCTCGCAATTCCGCCGGATTCGGGGCAGAGACGAGAGGTCACGTCCTTCGCGACAGGCCATGATGACCGCGACGTCCAGCAACCCCGCTCCGCCCGAGAGGCGCGCCCTCGCCGGGCCACGCCTCTGGCTGGCGGCGCTGCTGCTCGCCATGGCGGCGCTCGCGGGTGGAACGGGCGACGTCCGCCGGCCGGTCGCGCTGCAAGACGGCGCGGTTCTGCAGCGGGTGGCCTTCGACCTCGCCGTCCTGCGCCAGAGCGAGGCGCCGTCGTTCCAGCGCCGCATGGCGACGGACGACCGTGCCGAAGGGTCCGGCGGGCCCGACACGGCGGAGGCCGCGGCGATCGCTCCGGCGATCTCGGCCGGCAGATCCGCAGGCATTGCCGCCGCCGGCGCGGCGGTGCCCATCAGCGGCAGGCGTCTCCTCCCCGAGGCACGGGCGCCTCCGGTCTGACGGCCGCGCGTCCTTGAGCCCTTTCGTCATCTCCGCCACGCGACCGACTGACCCCTTGAGGGGCGGCGGTATCGCGCCATCGCGACCGTGGCCCGCTCACGAGCCTCTCCATGTCCATTCAGCAGCCGAACACCCATCGCCAGACGACACCCGTCATCATCGACCTCGCACCGGTGCCCCCGCCACGGGCCGCAGAGCCCTCTTCCACGGGCTCCGTGCGCCCGGAGGTCACAGCGCAGCGCGGCGACGACTTTGACGTCCTGAGGCTTCCCCCGGCCCGCTACGACCGCTGGGACCGCCTGTACCGCAACGTCTTTCTGGTGCTCTTCGCCGTCGCCATGGTGGCGGGCTTCTGGTTCCGCCATTGACGGCGAGGGAGCGGCGGGCCACCTGCCGCTCCCGCCTTGACAGGTCGGCCAGGGGCCAATACTTAACCGAACGGATAAGCATTCGACCGTGCGTCGCGAGCAGGACCGCCATGTCCCCTGCCGCGATCATCCCCCCAAGACCACCCTGCCAAAGGAGACCGCCATGTTCGGAGAACCGCAGAAGGAAAACGCCTGGCTGCAGCGCTTCATCGGCACCTGGGACTACGACCACGACTGCCCGGAAGAGCCGGGAAAGAAGCTCAGGGGCCGCCAGACCTTCACCTCCCTCGGCGGCTTCTGGATCGTCGGCCAGGGCACCGGCGAGATGCCGGGCGGTGGGCCGGCGACAATGCTGCTGACCATCGGCTATGACCCGGCGAAGGGCCGCTATGTCGGCACCTGGGTCGGCTCGATGATGCCGAACCTCTGGGTCTATGACGGCGAACTCGACGCCGCCGGAAAGACCCTGACGCTGCAGGCGGACGGGCCCTCCTTCTCCGGCGACGGGACCATCGTCACCTATCAGGACATCATCGAGGTGAAGTCCGACGACCACTACGAGTTCCGCGGACAGGTGCGCCAGCCGGACGGCTCATGGCACGTGTTCATGCGCTCCGACTACCGCCGCGCGGCCTGAGGCCTCACACGCGCTTGCGGAACATCAGGATCACCGCGACGGGCACCACGAAGCCGATCACCGTCGCGGTGATGAGGAGGTCGCCGAGCTCGGCATAATTGCCGCGGCCGACCGTGAAGATCTGGTTGAGGTACTTGGTCTGCAACTGACCTGCGACCAGCGCGAGGTTCATCAGGGAGGCCATCAGCGCAAACCAGGTGGCCCGCCGCCCCTCCGGCGCATAATAGGCGATGAGGGTCAGGAGCGGGATCATCGACAGCTGGGCGAAGGGCGATGAGGTCGCGGCATCCACCACCGCGATGGTGCGCGCGCCGAAGCCGAAATTCGTCTGGGTCCAGTCGGCCAGCCCGTAGAACAGCCCGATATTGGGCAGCGACAGGATCGTGCCGGCGACGGCGATCCAGAACAGCACGGTCGTCACCGAATACTCGGTGAGCTGCTTGGAAAACAGCCACATGGCGGCGATGGCCAGCACCGCGCCGGTCTGGCGCAGCACGCCGTAGAAGGCCTCGTCAAATTTCAGCACGTCCAGCGACCACCAGAAATAGCCGTCGCCGACGCCGGGCGTCGCGCGGAAGGCGAAGATGATCACCGAGGCGAAGATGATGGCGCGGCGGGTCTTCGGGTCGATGTCGCGGGTGACGAGGTGCAGCAGGGTCAGGACGATGGCCATGGAACCGGCGAAGACCACCTCCTGGGCGTAGGGCACGCCGCCCAGCGCCACCGAGACGACGAAGGCGCCGAAGCCGAGCCCGCCGCCGAGGATCCGCCAGTCGAGCGGCTGCGGCTTGGCCGTCTCGGCCGGGCCGGCGAGGCTCCCCACCGCCGAGACGAGGGGAATGACGAGCCCGCAGAGGAACACCTGCTCGCGGGTGAGGTGCTGGGCGAGCCAGCCCGACAACCCGGCGACCGAGAGAATGCCGATGCCAAGGGCGAGGCGACCGAGCACCTGCACCATGCCGAGATCTGCCCGGATCTCGGCATCGGGACGCGGTTCTCCCCTCTCGTCCGTGCGGGCGACCACTTCCGAGGACATGGCATCCGCCACCACGTCCTGGATCACCGCCCCGAGCACGAGGAGGAGGGCACCGAGAACATAGGCCTGGTCGGGCCTGAGGGTGGCGAGCCGCCCGCCGGCCGCGGCGGCGAGAGTCAGCATGCCCGCTGCGACCAGGCCAGCGCCGATCAGGACATAGGCGCGGCGCTGGGAGCCGAAGAGCGGAACGCTGTCGACCAGTTGGCCGAAGACCATCTTGATGGTCCAGGGCAGGCTCAGCCAGACGCCGATGCCTGCGAGGTCGGCCGGTGACAGCGACAGGCTCTCCTTCACCCACATGTCGCGCGCGACATCGATGATGCCGAGTGCGCCATAGGCGAAATAGACTAGGAGAAGCGGCAGATAGGCCGACCGCACAGCCCGGACGGGGCGGGCGACATTGTCGCGCCAGACGGTGGCGATTCGTCCCGCGGGCCCGCCGGGCGCCGGCGGTCCTGGCGTCGCTGGGTTCACGCCGGTGGAGCCGTCGGACTGCATGACGTCCTGTCTGTCACCGCGGAGCCGGGCGGGTCAAGCGAGGCGCCAGGCCGCGCGATCAGCCGACGTGGCAGGGCGTGCCCTTCGGGGCCTTGGCACAGGCAAGCGCACCGAGCGTCTCGGCAATCCGCTCTTCGCCCGCCCTGACCGTGGAGACGGGCCATTCCGCGACGACCTGATCGGCCTTCCGGAACACGACCTTGAAGGGACGGCCCTCGAAAGCGCTCGGACGAACTTCCGCTGTCAGCTGCATTGTGGCCTCCTCTTTCGACGACAGGGTTACGACATGCACAAACAAGCAGATGGTCGCGGCGACACTGTGGCGCATCCCCGCAATTTCCGCGGCACGATCAAAGATTTGCGAGCAGCCGGCTAAGCGGTCAGGACCCAGACCGCGGTGCGCTTGATCTCGAGATCCTCGAGGGCCCGTGTCACCGGCACCTGATATTCCGCCAACTTGGCGAGGCCGGTCTTCGGCAGGTAGGCGCGGCCGGGATCACCGATCAGCACGGTGGTGCCGGAGGCCGCCAGCGGCTTCAGCCAGTCCATCATCGCCTCGGTCATGTCGCGCTGGTAGCAGATATCGCCGGCGAGGATGACGTCGAAACCGCCCTCGCTGCCGACGGGATCACGCGTCTCGGCGGTCACGTCGACCCCGTTCGCCGCCGCGTTGAGCCCGACGGCCACGGCGCAGAAGGCGTCGATATCGACCGCCGTCACGGCGCGGGCTCCCGCCCTCGCCGCGGCAATGGCGACGAGGCCGGAGCCCGTCGCCACATCCAGCACGGTCTTGCCGCGGACGATCTCGGGATGGTCGAGGACGTAGCGCGCGAGCGCCTGCCCGCCGGCCCAGGCGAAGGCCCAGAAGGGCGGCGGCAGGCCGATCTCGCCGAGCTCATCCTCGGTCTTCTGCCAGAGGGCCGTCGCCTCGTCGGCGAGGTGGAGGACGATCTCCGGCGCATGCGGCACCGGCATCAGCCGCGTATGGGTGCGGATGAAGGCGGCGCGGTCGAGGCTGGCGTCGGTCATCGCAGAGCGGCCCCTTCCCTGTGGTCGGCCAGCGGCCCTGCCTGCCCACGAAAAAGCCGGGCACGGGGCCCGGCTTGCGCGTTCCTGCGATGAGGAGCGGATCACTGCGTCAGCGGCGCGCCGCCCGGCATCTGGCCGCCGGTCTCGGCCATGCGCTGGCGGTAAAGGGCGGCGAAATCGACGGGGTCGAGATAGAGCGGCGGGAAGCCGCCGTCGCGCGTCGCATTGGCGATGATCTGGCGGGCGAAGGGGAAGAGCAGGCGCGGACACTCGATGAGAACGATCGGGTGGACGGCCTCCTGCGGCACGTTGGCGATGCGGAAAATGCCGCCGAAGATGAGCTCGAACTTGAAGAGCGTCATTTCCTTGGTCTTGGCGTCGCCCTCGATGGTGAGTTCGATCTGGAACTCCTGCTCGCTCATCGGATTGGCGTTGACGTTGATCTGGATGTTGATCGCCGGCTGGTCGCTCTGCGGCATCAGCGAGCGCGGCGCGTTGCGGTTCTCGAAGGAGAAGTCGCGCACGTACTGGGCGAGCACATTGAGCTGCGGGGCCGCGTCGAGGGCGGTGTCGCCGTTCGGGGTCATCAGGAAATCTCCGTTGGCGCCGCAGTCGGGCGGCTTCGAGGTGGGCTGTCGATCCGTGGCGGGCTCGCTAGCACGCGAGCACCGGTGCGGGCAAGGTGAAGCGGAAGGCGATCAGCTCTTGCCCGGCGGGCCGAGCCGCGGATCGGCGACGGGCGGCCGGCGCTCCTCGCGCCAGTCGGCGGGTTCGAGGTCGACGACACCCGGCGGCGGCGGGCGCTGGCCGGTGGTGGTCAGGCTGCCGCGGGAGAGAAAGCCGCGCAGCGCCGGGACGAGCAGGATCACCGCGATCACATCCGTGACGAAGCCGGGAATGGCGAGAAGGAGGCCGGCAAAGGCGGTCAGCATGCCGCTGCGCGCCGCCTCGCCGCTCATCAGCACGACGCCGCCCGAGCGCACCACCTGGGCGAAGAGCAGCTTCGCCCCGCCCTTCAGCAGCACGATGCCGAGGAAGGAGGTGAGGACGACCCCGAAAAGAGCGCCGAGAAAGCCGATCTGGCCCGCCACGAAGAAGAAGGCGGCAAGTTCCAGGAAGGGCAAGGCGATCAGGCCGAGCACGAGCCAGCGCAGATGGATCATCGTAAAATCTCCGCCGCCATAGCTGGTCCTTCCCTCGCCTTTTCGCAAGCAGATGCGCCGTCGCAGGGGCGGGGCAGACGGTAAGGCAGGCAGGCCCCACCCGCACCCTCCCCGCTGCGCGGAGAGGGGGACTACAGCCTAGCGCCTTCTCTTCGACGGCCGAGCCAGGCACGAAGGGACGGCGAGGGTCTGGACGTCAAAGTCCCCCTCTCCTCGCGCCAGCGAGGGGAGGGTAAGGGCGGGGAATCCCGTCGTCCCGCGACCTCAGGCCGCCGCGGGGGTCCGACCGGCGAGAACCGTGCTCATCACTGGCAGGTCGACGTTCTGGCCCGACAGGATGACGCCCGCCTTCCGGCCCTTCAGTTCCTCCGCCTCCTGCGCCAGCGCCGCCAGGGCCGCCGCCCCGGCACCCTCCGCGGCATTGTGGGTGTCCGTCCAGTAGATGCGCATCGCCTCGGCGATGGCCTCTTCGGAAACGGTGACGCAGCGCGCCGCCCCGCGGGCGATCAGCGCGAAAGCCTCAGCATTGGGAATCCGCACCGCCATGCCGTCGGCGAAGCTGGTCGCGTCATTGGTTTCCACCACCCGCCCCGCCGCCAGCGAGAGCGCATAGGCCGGCGCATTCTCGGCCACCACGGCGACGACCTCGGTCGAAAGACCCAGGAGATCGCGGGCGGCGATGACGCCACAGATTCCCGAGCCGAGGCCGATCGGCACATAGACGACGTCAAGATCGGGATGGGCCGTGAACAGCTCCAGCGCATAGGTGCCGACGCCCATGACGAGGTCGCGCTGGAAGGAGGCGGCGAATTCGTAGCCGCGCTCACCGGCGATCTCCACGGCCCGCGCCCGCGCCTCGTCGAAGTCGCGGCCATGCTCGACGAGTTCGGCGCCGAAAGCCTTCATCGCCGCGTTCTTCTCCACCGAGTTGCCGTGCGGCACGACGATGACCACCGGCAGGCCGACCCGGCGGGCGGCGAAGGCGAGGCTCTGGCCGTGATTGCCACGGGTGGCGGAGACGATGCCTTTCACCTCCGGGCGCTCGCGCACGAGACGGTCGACATAGACGAGCCCGCCGCGCACCTTGAAGGCGCCGGTCGGCGTGTGGTTCTCGTGCTTGACGACGACCTCGCAGCCGTAGCGCGCGGCGAGCAGCGGCCAGGCGAAGGCCGGTGTCGGCGGCATGGCCGTCTGCACCAGGGCGTGGGCGGCGTTGAGTTCCTCGAGGCTGAAGGGCTGCATGGCTCAGGCCGCCCGCGCCGGGAACACGCCGGCCCGGCCGAGCGCCGAGGGCAGCGGCTTGCCGAGCACGCCGGAGAGCCACCGCGAGGTGTCGAGGAGCCTGTCGATATCGAGCCCTGTCGCGATGCCCATGCGGTTGAAGACATAGACGAGGTCTTCGGTAGCCACATTGCCCGTCGCCGCCGGGGCGAAGGGACAGCCGCCGACCCCGCCGGTCGAGGCATCGAGGAAGTCGACCCCCGCCTCCACCGCGGCGATGGCATTGGCGACGCCGGTATTGCGCGTGTCGTGGAAATGGCAGCGCCACTTGATCGTGGAGGACATGGAGCGCGCACGCGCCAGCATCTCCGTCACCTGCGGCGGCACAGCACAGCCGATCGTATCGGCGAAGCCGATATCGAAGGGATCGCTCTTCAGCAGCTCCTCGACGATGCCCATGACCCGCTCCACCGGCACCTCGCCGTCGAAGGGGCAGCCGAAGGCGGTGGCCAGCGAGATCGACATCGGCACGCCCGCCGCCCGCGCGATGGCGGCGACCTCGCGCGTGCCCTTCACCAGATCCTCGACCGAGGCGTTCTGGTTGCGGTTGGCGAAGGTCTCGGAAGCGACGACGACATAATTGATCTGGCTGCACTCCGCCGCCACGGCCCGCTCGGCGCCGCGCGCGTTGAGGGCGAGACCGATCAGGTTGCGACCGGCCCGGCGCGGCCCGAGGCCTGCCATCACGCCTTCCGCATCGGCCATTTGCGGCACCCGCCTCGGATTGGCGAAGGACACCGCCTCGACATGGCGGAAGCCGGCGGCAAAGGAGCGCTCGACGAGACTGATCTTGTCCTCCGTCGAGACCATGACCTTCTCGTTCTGCAGCCCGTCGCGCGGGGCGACCTCGATGATCTCGACCGACCGTGGCGTCTTCGTCATGGCATTCCTCCGCACCGCGTGTTTGTCGGCAAAGACGACGGCCATGGCAAGACGGCCGGATGGCGGCGCACCCTGCGCCATGGCATAGCATCGCGCTCCGCCGAAAGCGGCAACGAGAGACGGCACGAGGGAGACACGCCCATGGCGACGGCACACGCGGTTCAGCTTCACGGCTTCGGCGACCCCGAGGTGATGGCGATCGAGACCCTCGACCTGCCGCCACCCGGCCCGGGGCAGGTGCAGCTGCGCCAGACCGCCATCGGCTTCAACTTCATCGACGTCTACCAGCGCCGCGGCACCTATCCGCTGCCCACGCCGACCGGGCTCGGCCACGAGGCGGCGGGCGTGGTCGAGGCCGTCGGGACCGGCGTTACCGCCGTCGCCCCCGGAGACCGCGTCGCCTATATCAATGCCGGCATCGGCGCCTATGCCGACCGCCGCATCGTGCCGGCCGAGCGCCTGGTGAAACTGCCCGCCGGCGTCTCGGACGAGGCCGCCGCGACACTCATCTTCAAGGGGCTGACCGCCCACTACCTGCTGCGCAAGACCCACCGGGTCGCGCCCGGCGACCTCATCCTCGTCCATTCGGCGGCTGGCGGCGTCGGGCAGATCCTGGTGCGCTGGGGCAAGGCGCTCGGCGCCGAGGTCATCGCCACCGCCGGCGGACCGGAAAAATGCGCGCTGGCGAGGCGCATCGGCGCCGACCACGCAATCGACTACCGGCAGGAGGACTGGCCGGCGGCGGTGCTCGCCGCAACCGGCGGCCGCAAGGCACGGGTTGTCTATGACGCCGTCGGCAAGGACACGTTCCTGAAGTCCCTCGACTGCATCCAGCCCTTCGGCCTGATGGTCTCCTATGGCGCGGCCTCCGGGCCGGCGCCCGATATCCACCCGGAACTCCTCAACAAGAAGGGCTGTCTCTTCCTCACCCGCCCCTCGGTCTTCCCGCACAATGCCGACCCCTCAATGTTCCGCGAGAACGCCGCCGAACTCTTCGCCGCCATCGCCGCGGGGCATGTCGCCGTCGACATCGGCGCGCGTTTCGCCCTTGCCGACATTGCCGCGGCCCACAGGGCGGCGGAGGCGCGAGCGACGACCGGGGCGATCCTCATCACGCCGTGAGGCTCACCGGCCGAGGGTCCTCCGGTCGGCAAGCCGCGTCCACCACCGGAGGGCCGCCTCGAGCGGCCCCTGCTGAAAGACGCGCAGCCACAGGGTTGCGGCGAGATGCGTCGCCGCAGCCAAGCCGAGGGCGATCAGGAGACAGCCCATGGCCCCGACGGTGCCATAGAGCCCGAGGCCGTAGCCGTTGAAGATGAGCCCGGCCAGAACCCCCTCGAGGACATAGCCGGTCAGCGACATGCGGCCGGGCCTGGCGATGATGTCTACGGCTTGCCATCGCCGCGACGCCCGGATGATCAGGAGAAGATAGGCGATCGAGAGGATGGGCGCGGCGACGGCGAGCAGCACGAAGCCGGCCAGTGCCGCAAGTCCCTCACCAAACAGGCCGGCCATGGCAGCGGCATAGACCCCATTCAAGCCGAGCCCGACGACCAGGAACCAGGGAAGCGCCCTGTCCAACCGGGCATGGATCGGCGAACCCGGCTCCAATGCCCCCCGCCTCGCCGCGAGCAGCCCGGCCGCAAAGGCCGCGAAGGCGATCGGCCCGTTGAAAAGCACAACAAAGGCGAAGGCGGACGGCCATTCACCGATGCGCTGCCGAATGCTGTCGGCGATTCCCCCGCGATAGCCCCCGGTGGTCGGCGGCGGCCCCATCGCGGCGAAGATGTCGGGCAGAAGGGCACCAAGCAGCGCGAGGCTGGCCATGGCGAGGACGACACATCCCGCCATCACGCCGAGCAGGACCTTCGGCGACGCCGTGTGCAGCAGCAGGAGGCCCGCCCCCAGCAGCGCATGGAGGAGGAGGATATCGCCGGCAAAAACCAGGAGGCCGTGGGCAATTCCCAGGAGCGCCAGGCCGCTCAGGCGAAGGCTGAGCCGCGCGGCCGCAGAATGACCCTCCCGCTGTGCAGCGGCGATCTGCACGGCGAAGCCCCATCCGAAGACGAAGGAGAACAGGATGAAGAATTTCCCCTGGAACAGCCACTCCACCAGGAATTGCGCGATGGCATCCGCGCCGCTGGGACGGACAAGTGTCGGAGGGTTGGCGAGGAAGGGGATGTTGACCACGGCGATGCCGATCAGCGCGATCGAGCGCAGGAGGTCGATGTCGGTGGTTCTTGCCATGATCCGCCCCTTGGGCCAGAGTTGAGCAGACGCTCAATTGAGCAATCGCTCAACAAAGTCAAGGTGCCCTATGCCTCGCCTGAAAGGTGCAGATCGTCGCACGCTGATTCTGGAAGCCGCGGAGAGGACCATCCTCCGGAAGGGGCTGGCGGCGGCCACCACCCGGGACGTCACATCCGACCTGGGTGTCGCGGCCGGCTTGCTGGCGCATTACTTCACCTGGTCGGCGCTCCGGGCCGCGGCCTTCTCGCATGTGATCGGCGCGGACATCGAACGGTCGGTCACAGGCCGTATGGGTGAGGCGCCCGAGACGGTTCTTGCCGACCTCGTCGACGGGGCCTTCAGTGTCGAGGCGGATGCCCTGTGGCGCCTGTGGCTGGAAGCCACGGAACTGGGGTTAAGCGACGCCCTGCTTGCTGAAGCCGCCTCCGCGGCGACCGACCGGTGGCACGAATCGCTGTCGGGCCTCCTCGCGCGCGGCCAATCGGCAGGCGCCTGGACCTGCCCTTCGCCGGATGAATCCAGCTGGCGGATCATCGCGATCCTGCTGGGCCTGGCAGGCCTTTGCCTCATTCCGGGGAGCCCGCTGTCCCGCGACGCAGCCACCCATCACCTGAGAATCGCTGTCCGCCACGAATGCGGAACGTCAGCGTGATGGCTGCACGGCCAGGGGCGCCGTCAGGTCCCCCGCGGCTTGGCCCGGTGCGTCGCCGCCGCCGCGGCGGGATCATCCGGCCAGGAATGCCGGGGATAGCGGCCCTTCATCTCTGATTTCACCGCCTGGTAGGAGCCCTTCCAGAAGCCGGGCAGGTCGCGCGTGACCTGCACCGGGCGATGGGCGGGTGACAGAAGCTCCACCACCAGCGGGATCTTGCCGCGGGCGACGCTCGGATGGACGGCGAGGCCGAACAGTTCCTGCACGCGGATCGACAGGACCGGCTCCTCGCCCTCATAGGTGATCGGATGGCGCTGGCCGGAGGGCGCGTCGAAATGGCTGGGCAGATCGGTCTCGATCCGCCGCTTGACGTCCCATGGGAGCAGCTGGTCGAGGGCGTTGCCGAGGTCGTCGGCGCCGATATGCGCCAGCGCCGTCCTGCCGAGGATATGCGG
>JAIEPJ010000266.1 GCA_019749835.1 Phreatobacter sp.
ACCGGGAAGACATCCACGGCGGCACCGCGCAGATGGCCGGATTTCAGCGCCTCGGCCAGCGCGTGGAGGTCGAGGAGGGTGCCGCGGGCATTGTTGATGAGATAGGCGCCCTTCTTCATCGCCGCGAGCTCGCGGGCGCCGATCATCCCCTGGGTCGCCGGCGTCTCCGGCAGGTGCAGCGAGATGACGTCGGCGCGCCCGAGGAGATCGAACAGGCTCTCGGCCGGCTCGACATTGCCGTGGCGCAGCTTGTCCGTGTGGTCGAAATAGATGACCCGCATGCCCATGGCCTCGGCCAGCACGGCGAGCTGCGAGCCGATATTGCCGTAGCCGACGATGCCCAGGGTCTTGCCGCGGATCTCGTAGCTGTCGACCGCCGACTTGTCCCAGCCGCCGACATGGGCCGCGCCGGATTTCGGGAAGATGCGCCGGAACAGCATGACGATCTCGGCGATGGTCAGTTCCGCCACCGAGCGCGTGTTGGAGAAGGGCGCATTGAAGACCGGCACGCCGGCCCGGTTGGCGGCGACAAGGTCGACCTGGTTGGTCCCCACGGAAAAGCAGCCGATGGCGATCAGGCGGTCGGCTGCGGCGAGAATCTCGGGGGTGATCTGGGTGCGCGAGCGGATGCCGAGCAGATGAACGCCGCGGATCGCCTTGGTGAGCGCGGCGGCATCGAGCGCCTTCGGCAGGCGCTGGATATTGGTGTATCCGGCCTGTTCGAGGACGCCCACCGCCGTGTCGGAAATGCCTTCGAGCAGCAGGATCTTGATGCGATTCTTGGACAGCGACAGGGCCGCCCGGCGGGGGGTGCCGGATGCGGCAGATTTCGAGCTGGTGGGCATGAGATGGTCCGTGCGCGAGCCTTCAGGCGGACATCGCATGACAGGAACCGGAGAGCCGGGCAAGGGCGCGCGATCGTCACGGGCCGGCAATTCGGCCGCTGCGTGAATTTCTCCGCCGAAACGTGTCGGGGAGCCGCTCGGGGCGGCTCCCGCCAGACAGGTCAGCGCGTCCGGTCGATCATCTGGGTCAGCGTGTCGTGGGTGCGCTTCAGTTCCACGATCGCTTCCTCGATCTCGCGCTTCTGCTGCTCGAGATGGGCAATCTGCTCCATGCACTTCTCGCGGGACAGCTTGAGCTGCTGGTCCGGGCCGGCGTCGTTGCGCTCATGCGCTTCCACCATCTCGGCAATCTCGGCGAGGGTGAAACCGAGACGCTTGCCCTTCAGGATCAGCTGCAGACGCACGCGGTCGGCGGCGCTGTAGAGACGCGCCAGACCCTCGCGGCGCGGCGAGAGAAGGCCCTTGTCCTCGTAGAACCTGAGTGCACGAAGCGTGACGTCGAACTCGCGAGCCAAGTCGCCGATCGTGTAGACTGCCGGGCCTGCCTTGGCGGCCTCGGCATCGTCCTCGATCCAAAAGACGTCATCGTCGTTCTTGCGAGTCATAAATGCCTTCCGTTCCATAATCTGCTCCATCCTCGCTGCCCGAGGAAAACTCATTCGTGGATGGGACATCCTTTACCGGAAATTGCACGCGCGAAGCGAGAGTGCGACACAAACCGATCTGTTACTTACCGTTAGGACAGGTCCACGCCGGCCATACAGCAACACCTATAATCGCTTACCATCAGTTTAACGGTTAACGACTCGGCCGGGTGGGCAACAAAAAAACGCGATGTTAACCCTCCATTTACCATGAAGCCCAAGATTACGGAACGGGAGTGTTCGCCTGGCGCATCGTGGATTCGCCTTGGAGGATGCCCCGATCGTGGCCATCCGTCCAGCAACGGGTGTTTGCGGTGCCATCTGGCCGAGCGTGTGGACCCGTCATGCGACACACTGTCCCCTGGAGCGCGAAAGGCGTCGATCATGACGCCAGGGAGGCCGCCAAGGAAGCGGCCCGCCGCTCCGGCATGTCCCTCGGAGAATGGCTGAACAGCGCCATTGCCGACCAGGCTGCTGAGGTTGCGGCAGCTGCTGTGACCGACACGGGGCTGTCCACCGTCACCCGCCGGCTCGAGTCAATTTCCCAGCGTCTCGACGCGGTGACGCGGCGCGAAACCGAAACCGCAATCCCCAAATTTCCCGCCGCTCGCGGCGATAACGGCGACATTGTCCGCGCCCTCGATGCCGTTGCGCGGCTTGCCGAGATCTCCGAGCGGCGTTCGGCCGCAGCCATCGAGGCGGTCGAGCGGCTGGGTGGCGTAAGGGCGGCCCCATCCATCGTATCCGCCCCGTCCAGCGCGCTGACTGCCACGCCGGGAAGGACCGATCACACGGCACAAATGGACGCGATCGCGCGCTCGATCCGCGATCTCGACATGCCAGCCCCGCGCCATGCTGATGTGACTAATGGTGCATCAATACCGCGAAAGAGCTTCCGCAGCGACATCGACATGGCCGTGGCCGAGATTGCCGCGCGTCAGAAGGTCCTCGCCCATGGCCGCAGCGAGCCGCCGCAGCCGATGACCGCGGCCCCGGCCGATCCACTCGCCATGCCGGACATGGCGCCCATCGCCGCACGGCTCGACGCTCTCTCCCGCCAGATCGAAACGGTGCTGAGCCAGCCCCGTCCCGGAGCGTCGCGCGCGCCCGAAACCTCGGCGCTCGCCGGCGAGATCGGCCGCCTGAGCCAGCGGATCGACGCCATGGCAGTCCCCGCCGCGGACGGGCTGCAGAGCGAGATCAGGACGCTGTCCGGCCGGGTCGAGCAGATGCGGCGCGACCTCGCCGAGCGCGAGACCGGCCAGTACGACCGCGCGGTTGCCGACCTTCGCGCCGACATCGCTGCCATTGCCGACCAGCTCTCCGATCTTGCACCCCGCCGCGCCGTCGCCTCGCTTGAGGCAGAGGTCCAGGGGCTCGGCGTCAGGCTCGATGCGGCCCGAGCCCAGGGGCTGCCGGCGGAGCCGCTGGAACAGCTCGTCCACGAATTCGAGCGGGCCCTCGCCCGGCTCATGCCAGCCGAGGGTATCGCCGACGAGTTGAAGGCGCTCTCCCATCGCGTCGACACTCTGGCGAGCCGCGACCTCAGCGGCAGCCTCCTCGACAGGCTCGCCGAAGAGACCGGCGCCATTCGTGCGATGCTGGCCGACACCGTGTCGCGCGATGCGATCGACGCCCTCGGCGACCAGATCGCTGCACTCGGCCGTCGCATCGACGCGCTGGCGCAGCCGCGCCAGACATCCAGCGACGTCGCCGCGATCACCTCCGCCATCGAAGCCCGGATCGAGGAAATCGCCGAACGCCTCGCCGCGGTGCCGCGCCCGACCGCCGCGCCGGCCGCCAATCCCCAGTTGGAGGAGGCGCTGCATCGCCTCGCCGACAAGCTCGAAGACGGCCATGCCCGGCCCGACGACCCCAAGGCGCTGGCCGACATCGAGCGCCATATCCTGTCGCTCGCCGCCAAGATCGATGCCGCCGACGGGCGCTTCGCCCAGCTCGGCACCATTGAGCGCGGCCTCTCCGACCTCTTCGTCCAGATGGAGGAGATGCGGGCGGGTGCGATCGAGGCCGCCGAACAGGCGGCGCGCAAGGCTCTGGCGGCAGCGCCGGGCGCCGGCACGGACGACGAGATCGAGGCCCTGCGCCGCGAGATCGCCGAGGTCCGCCGCTCCCGGCTCGCCATGGACCAGAAGAGTGCCGAAACGGTCGATGCCGTGCAGCAGACCTTCGAGCGTGTTGCCAAGCGCATCGCCGAGATCGAGCCTGCAGAGGCCCCGCCGGTGGCTGCCGCGCCGCCGCTCGCCCCCCGCGAACCGGAACCGGGCCTCGCCCGTCCGAAGGCCACTTCGGCCGCCGTTGTCGCCGAGCGCCCCGCTGCGCCCGTCGCGCGCCAGACGGCGCCGAGCCGTCCGCCAGGCAGTGTCGATCTGCCTCTGGAGCCGGGATCGGGTGCCCCCCGCGTGCGCCCGCCGGCCCCGGGCGCTGCCCCCGTCGGCGGCACCAAGACCGATTTCATCGCCGCCGCCCGTCGCGCCGCGCGCGCCGCAGCCGTCGATCCGGCGCTTCGCCCGGAGCCGGAGGAGAGCGCCAAGCCCGGTTTCTTCGCGCGCTTCCGCGGCGCACCGAAGGCTCAGGACGATAGCCAGCCCGACGTGCCGCAGCCGAAGAAGCCCCGCTGGCTGTCAAAGTCGGCGCGCGAGGATGCGGCCCCGGTCCTCTCGGCACCGGAACCGATGACGATCCAGCCGGCCCCGGAAGTCGAGCCGGAGGTGGCCGGCAAGCCGGTTCTCGCCGTTAACCGCAAGACGATCCTCATGGGCATCGCGGCGGCCCTGCTCGTGCTGGCGGCAGGTATCGCCACGATGCCGAAGATCCGCAGCCTGCTGGACGCCACCGGGGCGCCGCAGACGGCTGTCCCGGCCGCCACGGTCGGGACCCCTGCCGCAGCGCCCATCTCCGGAGCTCCCGCGGCCCCCTCCCCGGCCTCGAACCTCTCGCCGGCATCCACCAGTGCGACTCCGGCCGAACTGACCCCGCCTGCCGCAGGACCCACGGCGACTGATCCCACGCCGTCCATGCCGGGCAGCGACACGGCCCCCGAGACCACCGGTTCGGTGAGCGGCAATCGTACCCCACCGCCGGGCATGACGGTCTCGCCATCAGGCTGGCAGCCCGTCGACACCCGAACCGGTCGCGCCGTATCGGTCCCGGCCGCCCTGAAGGCCGCTGCCGATGCGGGCGACCCGCTGGCTGCCCATGAGATGGGCACGCGTCACCTGGAAGGCCGCGGCGTCGCGGTCAGCGCCGCCGAAGCGGCGCGGTGGTACCAGCGCGCCGCCGATGCCGGCATCGTCCCGGCGCAGTACCGCCTCGGCAGCCTGTACGAGAAGGGCACCGGCGTGCTGCGCGACTTCGAGCGCGCCCGCCGCCTTTACGAACGTGCCGGCGAGGCGGGCAACGCCAAGGCCATGCACAACCTCGCGGTCATGTTTGCCCAGGGCCAGGCCACGCCGCGTCCGGACTACAAGATCGCCGCCCAGTGGTTCCGCCGGGCGGCCGAACACGGCGTCACCGACAGCCAGTACAATCTCGGCATTCTCTATGCGCGTGGCCTCGGCGTCGACCAGAGCCTGGCCGAGAGCTACAAGTGGTTCGCCCTCGCCGCCGCCGGTGGCGATCAGGACTCGGCCAAAAAGCGCGACGAGGTCGCAGCCCGCCTCGATCCGCAGACGCTCGTCGCAGCCCGGCTGGCCGTCCAGACCTTCGCGCCGAAGGCTGAACCGGACGCCGCCGTCCGCGTCGCCGCCCCCGCCGAGTGGAGCGATCCTCCCGCCGCAACACGCCCGGCGGCACCGCGTCGCGCCCAGACCACACGCTGAACAGGTTCCCTTGCTGCGCCGCATGGGGCCCTTGCATCAGAGCAGCCATCCTAACGGCCAACCACCATTGACATCTATGTTGCACCGCACAATCTAGCGGTTCTAGGGATGTGACGCCTCGGGACGACGTTTCACGAGGAGATCACCATGGCACGAGCCTCCAACGCGCTCGGCACGATTCGCGAACTCTCCGGTCCGGATGCCACATGGCACCGCGATCACCTGCTGCGGCTCGATCCGCAGGGGCGGCGCGAGCGATTCAACGGTGTCGCAGACGACCGTTTCATCACCGCCTATTCGGCGCGCTGCTTTGCCGGCCGAACCCGCGTCTTTGCCTGGATCGACCAGGGCGGCACGGTGCGTGGCACCGCAGAACTCCATCCGCCAGCCGCCGACCACCCGGCCGACATCGCCTTTTCCGTCGAGCCGGACTTCCGCAATGGCGGGATCGGGTCCGCACTGTTCGAGACGGTGATGGTCGCGGCGCGCTACTCGCGGTTTCCCGAACTGCGCATCACCTCGACCGCCGGCAACCGGGCGATGCGCGCCCTGGCCCGCAAGTTCGGGGCAAGGTTCACCTTCGAAGGCGGCGATGTCACGGGCCTGCTGACGTTGCCCGTCGAGAAGGCCCTCGCGGTGCCGCGCCATCACCGGGAAGCCGACGAACACGCGGTGGCGCTCTGAGCCACCGCCCGCCATCGCGACGACGAAGAGCCCGCCGGGACGGATCCCGGCGGGCTCTTTCATGCGGGGGAACGGTGACGCGGAGAACGCGGCTCAGGCGGCCTTGAAACCGGCGGTGAACGTCGCCGCTTCCGCCTGCATGGCCTTGACACCATCGATGGCGGCATCGCGCGCCCTGACGAGACCATCCTGGGCCCGGGCAAGATTCACCTCGCCGAAGGTCTTGAGGAAATCGCCCTGACGCTGCAGCGCTTCCTGGAGGGTCGGCGCAGCGAGGACGTGCTGGACGGCATCGATCGCCAGAGTGGCATTGGCGACGGCGCCCGCGGCGGCGGTCCGGGCGAGATCGGCGCCGGCAACGGCAAGGGAAGCCGAGAGCGACTCGGCGCCGACCGCGACCTTCCGGGCAGCAGCCTCGGCATCGGCAAGATGCGCCTTGGCCGTCTGTGCGCCATAGGCGGCGAAATCCTGGAGGGCGGGCGGAACGTGGAACGGAACGGGCGCGGTAGCGAAGCCCTGGAAGGCCTGCTTCATCTGCGCCAGGGTGGCCTCGGCGGCCGTCTTCATCGTCGTGTCGAACATGGTGATCTCCATTCTCTTCTTTGAGCCATGGTCCACCGTCCGGAACGGCCCGGTGGAGACCTTCCCTGTAGACGATCTAATGCTGCGATGCAACATTTATTGTGCGATGCAGCATGTCTCCTGCCCCCGCGGCGCCCTGAACCCTTTTGCCCGCCCCGGGTTCCACCTATCTGACGGATGCCCCAGCCGGAGAACGACCGCATGGCCCCAACCCCGCCTGCCGGACAGACCAGACCCGATACGGAAGCGACGCCGATGTCGGCCCGGGACCTGGAGAAGGAGGCCGGGCTGCGCCGTGCCAAGCTGATAGCCACCGCGCTGCTCGCCTGCAGCGTCACCCTGATGATTGCGGCGAAGCTCCTCGAGCACCGCCACCCCGCCTTCGGCTTCATCGCCGCCTTTGCCGAGGCTGCCACCATCGGCGGCCTCGCCGACTGGTACGCGGTCGTCGCGCTGTTCAAGCATCCGATGGGCCTGCCGATCCCGCACACCGCGATCATCCAGAAGAACCAGGCGCGCATTGCCGACAGCCTCGGCAAGTTCGTCGAGACCAATTTCCTCGCCCCCGGTCCCGTCGGCACCAAGCTGCGCGAGGTGGATTTCGCCGCGCTGATCGCCGCCTGGCTCGCCGACCCCGCCAAGAGCGCCAGCCTGTCGCGCTTTGCCGTCAACCTTCTGCCCAACGCCCTGGCCGGGATGGACCAGTCGCGGATGAAGGAGTTCCTCGCCGAGCGGCTCACCGATCAGGTCAATGCCCTGAAGCTCGGCCCTCTGGCGGCGCAGCTCCTCGGCGCCGTGACCGCCGACCGCCGCCACCAGCGGTTGCTCGACGAACTGATCGGCGCGGTCGAGCGCATCCTGAACGACCCCGCCACCGTGGAGGGCATACGGGAGAAGATCCGCAAGGAACTGCCGACGCTTTTCAACCTTTTCAAGGCCGACGCCTATCTGCTCTCGCGAATCCTCAAGTCCACGGGGACCTTCCTCGACGAGGTGAAGCAGGATCCCGACCATGCGCTGCGACAGGAGTTCGACCGCTTCGTCCAGAGCTTCATCGTCAGCCTGCGCGAGAGCCCGGATTACGAGGCCCGCGCCGAACAGCTGAAGCACGATGTCCTCGGCCGGCAGGAACTGCGTGACGTCGCCCAGGCGCTGTGGCGCAACATCATCGCCTATATCGAGAAGGACCTCGCCTCGCCCCAATCGCGGATCGAGGCGCAGATGACCGCGATCCTGACCGAGATCGGCGCCAAGCTCGCCTCCGACCCGCGCATGAAGGCGGAAATGAACGAGGGCTTCGTCGTGGCGCTGTCGACGCTTGTCGACCAGCAGAAGAGCGGTGCCTCCCGCTTCATCGCCGACCAGGTCAAGGCCTGGAACATGCAGCAGCTGATCCGGTTGATCGAGCTGAACATCGGCCGCGACCTGCAGTATATCCGGCTCAACGGCACCCTGATCGGCGGCCTGGCCGTCCTGGTGCTCCACACGATCGAGGTGCTGTTGAGGGCTTCTTGATACGGTCACCACGGAAGCCTAGAGTCGTGGTCTCCCCCGGTTTCAGCCGGCGCGTCACAGGCGGCTCGCCGCCTTTCCAAAACGTCCCTTTCAGTGGAGACATTCCATGACCCAGACGCCCCAGGCCATGCTCGACATGTTCAAGAAACTCGGTGAGGACATGAAGGTCCCGGCCGTCGACATGGAGAAGATCGTCGAACATCATCGCAAGAACCTCGAGGCGCTTGCTGCCAGCGGCAAGGCCGCCGCCGAGGGGGCGACGGCCATCGCTGCCAAGCAGAAGGAGATCGTCGAGACGGCCGTCAAGGAGATCCAGGCGGCCGCCGAGGGCTTCAAGCTGCCGGGCAGCGCCCAGGAAATGATGGCGGCGCAGACCGAGTTCGCCAAGCGCGCCATGGAAGCCGCGGTCAAGAACACCCGCGACATGGCCGAACTGATGCAGAAGTCGAATGCCGAAGCCGTGCGGGTGATCCAGGACCGCATGAAGGAGAGCTTCGAGGAAATCCGCCAGAACTTCACCCGCCGCTGAAACCGGCATCTATCGCCGCCCGAGCGGGGTGGCTTGACCGGCCTTGCCCGCTCGGCTTTGGCGCGGCGATAGAGGGACCTTGATATCTGCGACGGCCGCAATCCGCGCCGCGCGGGATCGATGCCCGACTGCCTATTCCGCGGCCTGGTTGCCACGGCTGGCGTCGAGCACCGCCCGGATGCGCTCGGCGAGCGGCAGATCGTTCCGGCGACGGCGTCCGCCGGATCCGGCCGGCGCGGCAGCGGCGAGAATCTGGTCGATCCGCGAACCCGGCCCTTCCAGAAGGGCCGTGACCCGCGCCAACTCGATGGCCACGTCGTCGATGCGGCTGCGCAACTCGTTGCCGTCCACCGTTTCCCGGACCAGGGCGTTTTCGGCCGAGCGGGTCAGCGCCGCCACCTCGCGCTGGATCCGGGTGCGGTCCTCGCGCACATTGGCGAGCGAGCCTTCCAGGACATTCCTTTCGGCGATGGCGGTTTCCGCAGCGATCTGCAGGCGGCGGGCGGTCTCGGCGCCGCGTTCCCGCACCTCCTCCACCTCCTTGCGGGCGCGGTCGCGATCGGCCTCGATGCGGGCGAGGCTGCGCTCAATGGCGTCGCGCGCGGTCTGCTCGCGTGCCGCCCGGTCCTTCTCGCTCTCCAGCGAGACCTGCAGCTTGTCGCGCTCGCGCTCAAGCCTGGCGGCGCGCTTTTCTTCCGTCGCCAGCCGGGCCTGCAAGGTCTTGATCTCGCCGGCCTGCTCGGCGGCGCGCTTGCGCTCGGCGGTGAGCAGCGTCGCCGTCTCCGCGAGCATCTTGCCGGTATCGGCGAGGTCGGCGCGTAGCGCCGCAGTGCCCTCCTGTTCGCGCTTGAGCGCGGCCTGGACGTCGGCGATGCGCTGGCGCTCCGAGGTCAGCAGGTTCGAGGTTTCGGCATAGGAGAGCCGGTGACCGGCGAGATCGGCCTCGGCGGTGGCAAGGTCGGCCGACAATGTGCCGATCTGGTTGCGCTGGTTGTCAACCTGCGTGCGCAGCGCCACGATCTCGACCCGCTGGCCGTCGCTCTCGGCGACCTTGGCTGCGTGTTCGGCCGTCAGCGCCGCGAGGGCGGCTTCGCCCGCGGCGATCGCGGCCCTGGCTGTGGCGAGGTCCTCGGTCCGTGCCGCGACGGTCGCCTCCGTAGCGGCAACCTGTGCCTCCAGGCGGGTCCTGTCACCCTCCAGCCCGGCGATGCGGGCGGCCCGCGCGTCCAGTTCGCCGTTCAGATCACGGATGGTCTCGACGCGGCGGGCGATCTCGATCGTCTGCAGATTGGCCGCCTCGCGCAGCTTGTCCGCGACGATTTCCGCGCGACGGACCGCCAGGGCGGATTCAGCCCGCACCTGATCCTTGTCCGCCTTGATCTCGGCCATCGACAGCGGCACGGCGCTTTCCACCCGTCGCGTCGTCAGGCGAACCGCCCGTCGCCACACGGCCCCCATGAGCGCCAGCGACAGGAGCGCGGCGACAACGAAGCCCAGGACGAAGACCATGGCGGTCTCGATGGTCACGACGGCGCATCTCCCATGGTGGCCGGCCATCCCCCTTCTGCCACGCTGAGGGTGCGGCGGAAAGTGCCAAGGCCGTCAGGCATCACGCAGGGGCAGGCCGGCCCCGTCCGGCTGCCGCTCAGAAGGGGTTCCAGGTGGGCTGCGACGTGAACTTCAGATAGCCGCCATTGACCCCGAGCCGGGCACCGACCCCGGTGCGGATGGGCACGATCAGCATGTTGTCAGCGCCGAGCGCCGTCATGCCGAGTCCGCCCACCAGATAGGCCGAGCCGTCGATCCCGATGAAGCGGCGCTCGAGATCGGAAACGTCGCGGACGCGATAGGCGAGCATCATCGTACGGGCGCCGTCGCCCCCGAAATCGAGACCGAGGGTCGGTCCCTGCCAGTAGACCTTCGCATCGCCGCCGCCCTTGGTGTAGAGCATGCCTTCGCCATAGCGCAGGCCCGCCACGAAGGCGCCCGAGCCCTCCTGGCCGAGGATATAGGCGGTCGGCTGGCCCCACTGGCGGGTCGCCCGCTCGACCAGATTGGCCAGGCCGCGGCTCGTTCCGCCGAAGAAGCGGTGGCCTGCCGTCAGCACCTCATTGCCCGAGAAGGTCTGCGGCGACTGTGAATTGTACGAGCGCTGGGCATGGGCGCTCTGGTGGAGGCCGACGAGGAACGACGCACCGAGGCCGGCGACGATCGTGCGGCGGTCGAAGGACGTGGGATGGCGCATGCTCACCTCTCGAAAGGGTCCGGGCCGTTCGGCCGGGGATCATTGGGTCTCATGCTAAACGCGGATGGTAACCATCTGGTCACCAGACCGGCATTTAACCGGCGCCGGTAAGGAAGAAGTTACCCTCTGAAAGCATGGTCCAGTGACGTTGAGACCGAAGAATCGGATGAGATCATGTCGGTGTTGAGGCAGTTTCTGCGCCCACTCGCCTGGACGCTGGCGATCACGGGATTGTATGCGGGCATCGCCGTCCTGATCGGCATGACCAGCGAGACCGGGACCCGCGCCGCCACCACCGAGCGGGTCGTCACGGACCGGCTCACGGGCCTCGCCATCTTCGGTTTCGACCCCGTCGCCTATTTCACCGAAAAGGCGCCGCGCCAGGGTTCGGCGACCTATGAACTGGCCTGGGCCGGCGCCACCTGGCGCTTCATCAATGAGGGCAACCGCGAGGCCTTCATGCAGGATCCATCCATTTACGAGCCGCGCTTCGGCGGTCATGACCCTGTTGCCATCGGCGACGGCCTGCCGACCGCCGGCCATCCCTCGGTCTGGGCGCTCTACCGCGATCGCCTCTACGTCTTCCATTCCGAAACCAACCGGCAGGCTTTCGCCTCCGATCCGGAACTGGCTCTCGACCGCGCCGAGATGCGCTGGCCCGCCGTGAAGGCGCTGCTCGTTCCCTGAACGGGCGCCTGCGTCAGGGCCGCCGCTTGTCGGCGAAGAAGGCCCAGATCTCCTCGTCCGTCTCAATGTCGTGGTTCTGCTGTCCCAGCAGGGCACCGATCGGTGGCCTCTGCCGGCGGTCCAGCTGGGTCGGCGTGTGATGTCCGCCGCCTTCCACGCGGTAGAGGCGCACCGCATGCATGCAGCCCGTGCCTTCGGCGAGAAAGACACGCGAATTGTCCGAGGTTTCCTGTTCGGGCAGCACCCGATCGCCGGCTGACAGACAGCCGTTGCGGCTGCGGAAGAAGGCGAATGTGTCCATGACGGGGTGGAGGGCGCTGTCCGGGTCGACGCCGCCGGCACGGCCGCCGAAGGGCGTGATCGGATCCTCGGTGCCGGCGACCATCAGGACCGGCATCGGCTGGCCGATGCAGAACCTTGTCCACCTGACCGACAGCGTGGCGAGCAGTGGCGCCGCGGCAGCGAAGAGGTCGCTCGCCTCGCAGATCAGCCGGTATGTCATGTGGCCGCCGGCGGAAAGGCCGACGACATAGACGCGGCGCCTGTCGATACGGCCTTTGTTGTTAAGGTCGGCGACGAGGTTGCGGATGAAGGCGACATCGTCGACCCGTTGCAGCGGGTTGAACCGTCGGCCATCGGCCGGGCGGCCGTCGTTCCACGACCCCCGGACGCCCTGTGGGTAGACGACGACCAGCTTCTCGCGCTTGCCGATCTCGTCCCAGGTGAGATAGCGGCGAATCTGGTCGGCAGACCCTTCGGCCGCATGCAGGACGATGACCAGCGGCGCACGGCGGCCGCCCGAGAAGTCGGTCATCAGCACGGTGCGATTGCCGCCCGGCATCTGGTAGGTGATCGTGACGGCCCCCTGCGCTGCGGCAGGCCGCACGCCTCCGGTCAGGGCGACGAGAGCCATCGCCAGCCCTGCCACGGTCGCCAGCCATCGACCTCGACCACCGGAGCGAATCATCACATCCGGATTTGGAGGTATCCTATGACGAAAGGCAACCTGGCCGCGGTTAGCGATGTCCCGTCAGAGGATCTGGTTCACCAGCGGCTCGCCCCGCGAAAGGCGGCCGAGATTCTCCACCAGCAGATCGACGACGCGCTTCTCGTATGAGGCCGTCTCGCCGCCGGTGTGCGGGGTGATCAGCACGTTCTCCATCGTCCACAGGGGCGAGGCCTCGGGGAGCGGCTCCTCCCGCGTTACGTCGAGCCCGGCCGCGGCGATCGTGCCGGCCTGGAGTGCCGCTACTAGCGCATCCTCGTCCACGACCTTGCCACGAGCGCAATTGATGAGATGGGCGGTCCGCTTCATCGCCTTCAGCCGGTCCGCGTTGATCAGCCCCTGCGTCTCCGGCGTCAGCGGGCAGGTCAGCGCCACAATGTCGGCCTCGCCGAGCGCGCGGTCGAGGTCGGCGGGACCGACCAGCGCATCCACGTTGTCGACACGGACGCTGGTGTCCCGCTTCAGGCCGATGACGCGCATGTCGAAAGCCTTGGCGAAGCGGGCGAGGCGCCCGCCGATGCCGCCGAGACCGATGATCAGCATGGTCTTGCCGGCGAGTTCGTCCTCGCGCGCGCGAGGGTCGGAAATCATCCCCCGCCAATGCTTGCGCGCCTGGTTGTCACGGGCGGTGTGGATCATCCGCGACAAGGCCAGCGTCAGCCCCATGGCGTGCTCGGCCACGGCGATGGCATTGGCCCCCTGCGCGCTGGCAAGGCGGACGCCGCGGGCCTTCAGCGCGTCGAGGGCGAAGACGTCGATTCCGGCGCTCACCGACTGGATGAAGCGCAGCTTGCCCGCCTGTTCCAGCGGCGCGCCCCGCCAGAAGGCGGAGACGCAGACAATGTCGAAGTCACCGATGCGCTGGTGGAACTCGGCGGCGGAGCGGAACTCCGAAAAGCGGATGCCGGTGTTCCGGCGGGCGAACTCCTCCCCGAGGCGATAGGCGGAATGGCCGAAGCCGATGGTCAGGTCGGAAAGCGCGGGCAAGGCGGTCATGGATCATCCGGTATGAAGGGCTGGCCGATCATCCCCAGAAGCGCGGGGAAGGCAATGGCGGTGCGCGGGAAGGTCCACAGGCCGGCGCGCATGGGGCCTGCCGCGGTACGGCGCTTGCAAAGCGTCACGGCCTGTCGGCACGCTGCCGTGCCCTCCCCTGTCCCTCCATGCCCCTGCGATCATGACCCAGCCACCCGTGCCGCCGACCCTGCCCTCCCACGGGCGCTATGCCTACAGCGCCATCACCCGACGGCCGGCCTATGACTGGCCGGAGGGCAAGCGGCTCGCCGTCTATCTCGGCGTCAATCTCGAGCACTTCGCCTTCGGTACCGGGCTCGGCGCCGAACTCGCCCCCGGCGGGCCGCAGCCGGACGTCCTCAATTTCGCCTGGCGCGACTATGGCAA
The DNA here is from genome assembly GCA_019749835.1 of Phreatobacter sp. Lineage (GTDB taxonomy): Bacteria > Pseudomonadota > Alphaproteobacteria > Rhizobiales > Phreatobacteraceae > Phreatobacter. Next base: position 13,978 of record JAIEPJ010000266.1, read on the forward strand.
CCGGGTCGGCGTCTGGCGGATGATCGAACTCTTCGACACGCTCGCCCTGCCCGCCTCCGTGCTCGTCAATTCATCGATCTACGGCTATTGCCCGGAGGTCATGGACGCTTTCCGCGCGCGCGGCGACGAGGTCCTCGGCCACGGCCGGACCAATTCCGAGCGTCAGGGCCTGCTCGACGAGGCCGGGGAACGGACGCTGATCAGCGAGACGACGGCCGTCATCGCTGCTGCCGAGGGCAAGGCGCCGAAGGGCTGGCTCGGCCCCTGGATCTCGCAGAGCCAGGTGACGCCCGACCTCCTCGCCGAGGGCGGCTATACCTATCTGCTCGACTGGTGCCAGGACGACCAGCCGGTCTGGTTCGCGACCCGCGATGGTGGGCGGATCCTGTCCCTGCCCTATCCGCAGGAGCTCAACGACATCCCGGCCATCGTCGCGCGCAAGGATTCCGCGAGCCAGTTCGCCGACATGATCATCGACCAGTTCGAGGAGATGCTGGACCAGTCGCGCGCCATGCCGCTGGTCATGGGCATCGCGCTCCATCCCTATATCGTCGGCCAGCCCTACAGGCTGCGCCAGTTGCGCCGGGCCCTCGCCCATATCGCCCTGCGCCGCGACGACGTCTGGCTGACCACGGCCGGCGCCATCGCCGACCATGTCGCCGCCCTGCCGGAGGGGATCGTACCGGGGTCGCGAGGCGCCTGAAGGACAGCACCATGCCACCCGTCATGGCCGGGCCAAGCCCGGCCATGACGTGACAGACGCGAGGCGCAAGCCGCCTCAGGTCATGGTGTAGGTCATCTCGCGCTCGCCGCGGGCCGGCAGGAACGAGCGGTTGAAGATCTCCGCCGGTGCCGGGGTGCGCGTCAGCCCATAGCCGGTCACCACCATGCCGATGGCGCGGGCGAGACGGTCGTCCTTCACGTCGCCGGCGCCGATCTCCTTCAGCTCGGGCGACATGATCAGCTTGTCGAAGGCATATTGCAGGCGGCGCTTCTCGACCGGGATGTTGACGAGCCCGTCGAAGGCGCGCACCGCGGCCATGCCCATGTTCTGGTCGGCGGCGACCTCGATATTGGCGCGGTTCACCGCCCTGACGAGGCCGGCCACGGCCCGGGGATTGTCCTTCAGCAGCTTCTGCGACACCATCATGCCGTTGGAATAGAGATCGAGGCCGTGGTCGCCGAAGGCGAACCAGACGAAATCCTTGTCCGGGTCCTGGCGGTTCAGCACGAGGTTGAAATAGCTGGTGATGTTGAAGACCAGCGCCGCGTCGATCTGGCCCTGGATCAGCATCGGCTCCTGCAGGTTCGGCGCCATGCTGGTGACGGTGAGCTTCGCCATGTCGAGATTGTTGGCCTTGGCGAAGACCGGCAGGAGGCGGGTCGTCGGCGTGCCCGGCGCTCCCCCGAGCCTGCGGCCCTCGAGGTCCTTCACGGTGGCGATGCCGGTCGACTTCTTCGCCACGATGGCGAAGGGCGGCTGGTTCCACATCTGGTAGACCATGACCGGCGTGTCGGCCGGGCGCGTCGCTGCATTCTGAATGATCGCATTGATGTCGCCGAAGCCTGCATCATAGGCACCGCCCATGATGCGCGTGACGGTAGCGCCCGAGCCCTCGCCCTGGTCGATGGTCACGTCGAGCCCGGCCTCGCGGAAATAGCCCTTGTCGCGGGCGACGAAATAGGGCGCATCGGAGCCCTGGGTCTTCCAGCCCAGCGTGAACTTGATGGGCGTCAGGGCCTGCGCCCGCACGGCGGGGGCGAAGAGGGCGAGGCCGAGGCCGGCAGTGGCTGCGCGTCGGGTGATCATGGGTTTGGCTCCGCGGGAAGGGCCGCGCGACGGCGGCCGGACAGTCACGGAGCGAGCCGTCGCAAGAACTTTGCCATAAGGACCAGACAGGCTGCTGGCGCCTCAGCCCGTCGGGGCGAAACTGACCAGCCGCCGGTAGAGATGCCAGGTCGCATGGCCCCAGAGCGGCAGCACCACCAGCAACCCCGCGAAGAGCGGCGCCATGGCGAGGAAGACAACGACCGCCGTCACCGCGCCCCAGCCGAGCATGACCACCGGGCTCGCCTGCACGGCCCGGACCGAGGTGATGATGGCGGTGACGATGTCGAGGTCGCGATCGAGCAGCAGCGGAAAGGAGATCACCGTGATGGAGAAGGTGAACAGTGCCATCACCGCCCCCACGGCGGTGCCGATCGCCAGGAAGGTCCAGCCATCAGCGGTCAGGAACAGTGCCTTGGCGAAAAGCACCGGGTCGAGGCTCGCGAAACCGAAGAACAGCGCATAGAGCATGCGCACCTGGTACATCCAGATGATGAAGACGAAGATGGTGAGGAAGGCGAGCCACGAGAGCTCCCGCCCTCCCTGCCGCCAGACCATGGCGAGCACCGCGCCCCAGCTTGGCCGGGTGCCCTGTTCGCGCAGGCGTGACACCTCGTAGAGACCGACCGCGACAAAGGGGCCGATCAGCGCGAAACCGGCGGCGAGGGGAAACACCGCCCAGGCATAGCCGAAGCGGGCGGGCAGGATCAGCAGCGTCAGCCCGCCAAGCCAGTAGATGGCGCCGAAGAACAGGCCATAGGCGGGCGCGGCCCTCAGATCGCCCCAGGCCGCCTCCAGCGCCGCCTTGATGTCCTCGACCGTCGCGATCTTCACCACGGGCTGCGGCGGTCGTGGGGCGATGCCCGCTGCCGATGTATCGGTCATGGTGGTGCCTCCCCGCATGGCATGACGCGGCCGGCTTCGGGGCCGGCGGCTTTCGGGGGATGGGTGAGAGGATGACGCGGTTGCGCGCCGCGTCAAGCCGTTCCGTGTTTCAGCCGGCGAGGCGCTGGGCCTGGCGCAGCGGCCAGGACGACACGGCGGCGAGGCCCTGATAGGCCTCGGCATATTCCCGCTTCAGCCGCGCTATGAACTCGCCGGCGCTCTCCACCGCCTTGATGGCGCCGATGCCCTGCCCCGAACCCCAGATGTCGCGCCAGGCCTTGCTCTTTTCCGAGCCGCCCGAGCCGAAGCTCATCTTGGAGGGATCGCTCTCCGGCAGGTTGTCCGGGTCAAGGCCGGCATTGACGATGGAGGCGCGCAGATAATTGCCGTGCACGCCGGTGAACAGGTTCGAATAGACGATGTCGCCGGCGGTCCCGTCGACAATCGCCTGCTTGTAGGCCTCCGTCGCATTGGCCTCCTTCGTGGCGATGAAGGCCGAACCGATATAGCCGAGGTCTGCCCCCAGCGCCTGGGCGGCAAGAATGGCACGGCCCGTCGCGATGGCGCCCGACAGCACCAGCGGCCCCTGGAAGAACTCGCGGATCTCCTGGATCAGGGCGATGGGCGAAAGCGTGCCGGCATGGCCGCCGGCGCCGGCCGCCACGGCGATGAGGCCGTCGGCACCCTTCTCCAGCGCCTTCTTGGCATGGGTGATGTTGATGATGTCATGCAGCGTGATGCCGCCATAGGAATGGATCGCGTCGTTGAGCTCCGGGCGTGCACCGAGCGAGGTGATGACCACCGGCACCTTGTATTTCACGCACATCTCGACGTCGTGCATGAGCCGGTCGTTCGACTTGTGGACGATCTGGTTGACCGCGAAGGGCGCCGAGGGCGCATGCGGGTTGGCCTCGTCATAGGCGCCCAATTCCTCGGTGATGCGCTTCAACCAGTCCTCGAGCACCGGACCCGGCCGGGCGTTCAGCGCCGGAAAGGAGCCGACGATGCCGGCCTTGCACTGGGCGATGACGAGGTTCGGGTTGGACACGATGAACAGCGGCGAACCGATGGCCGGGAGCTGCAGGCGGCTAGCGAGCGAAGCGGGAAGCGACATGGGGAGCGTTCCGGGGCCAAATGTTTCGTGACGTGTATCGACACGTCGCATCAAAGCCGATCGGGCGGCCGGGCGGAAGCCCTCCCGGTCGGCGGATGGCATGGCGGACCTAGAGATCGAGCATCGCCTGGTGCCCGCCCGATGCCGCCGGGCGTGTGTTCAGCCCGTCGAGGAAGGCGCGCGCCTCGGTCAGGATCTGCGCCTTGCGGCCGCTGTCCATGCCCTCCCAGGTGCGATAGGGCATGGCCATCCGCGGATTGCCGCTGAGCGTGCCGGCATTCTCGGCGATGAAGTTCCAGTAGAGCAGGTTGAACGGGCAGGCCCCTTCCCCGACCTTGACCTTCGGATCGTAGGCGCAACCGGAGCAATAGTCCGACATCCGGTCGATATAGGCGCCGGACGCGGCATAGGGCTTTGAGGCGAGGAGCCCGCCATCGGCGAACATCACCATGCCGTGGACATTGGGGAGTTCCACCCACTCGAACGCGTCGACATAGACGGCGAGATACCAGGCCTCCACCTCCGCCGGGCGGATACCGGCGAGGAGCGCGAAATTGCCGGTGACCATCAACCGCTGGATATGATGGGCATAGGCGTTGCGACGGGTGTCGCCGACCACCTCGGCCAGACAGGCGAGATCGGTCTCCCCGGACCAGTAGAACCAGGGCAGCGGGCGCGCCGCGGCCAGCGCGTTGGTCTCGGCATAGCCGGGCATCTGGTGCCAGTAGATGCCGCGGACATATTCGCGCCAGCCGAGGATCTGGCGGATGAAACCCTCAACGGCATTGAGCGGGGCGGCGCCACGGCGCCAAGCCGCCTCCGCCGCCAGACACACCTCGCGCGCCGTCAACAGGCCGACATTCAGGTAGGGCGAGACGAGGCCGTGATAGAGGAAGGGCTCACCGCGCTTCATCGCGTCCTGCACATCGCCGAAGGCAGGCAGGGCCTCGGCGATGAAATGGTCGAGAGCCTTAAGGGCATCCGCCCGCGTCACTGCCCAGCCGAAGGGTTCGATATCGCCGAAATGCTCGGAGAAGCGCCCGCGCACCAGATCCATCACCTCACGGGTGATCGCATCGGGTGCGAAACGCAGGCGCCGCGGCAGCCGCGCGCCCTTCGGCAGAGCCTTGCGGTTCTCGGCATCATAGTTCCACTGCCCGCCGGCGGGCTGGTCACCCTCCATCAGCAGCCCCGTCTCGCGCCGCATCTCGCGATAGAAGAATTCCATGCGGAACGCCTTGCGACCATCCGCCCAGCGGGCGAAGCGGCCACGCGGGCAGAAGAACCGGTCGTCCTCGCGGATCTCGACCGGCAGCCCGGTCGCCGCGGCCCAATCCTCCATCATGGCGCGCACCCGCCACTCGCCGGGCTCGGTCACCACGATGCGGTCGACGCCATGTCGCGCCAGCGCCCGCGTCAGCTCGCCGGTGAAGCTGCCGCTATTGGCCGGGTCGTCGAGCCGCACATAGTCGACATGGATGCCCTCCTGCCGCAGTGCCTCGGCGAAATGCCGCATTGCTGCGAGGATGAAGACGATCTTCTGCTTGTGGTGCGGGACATAGGTCGTCTCGGCCGCCACCTCGACCATGAGCACGACGTCGCTGGCCGCGTCCAATCCGTCGAGGGCGGCGACATCACGCGACAGATGGTCCCCGAGAACGAGGCGCAGGGTCGGCAAGGCCGGCCTCAGCCCTTGGTGCGCAGCATGGAGCGGCCGCCATCGACGCCGATGATCTGGCCGGTGATCCAGCCCGCCTCGGCATCGAGCAGAAGTGCACCGAGGGCCGCCACGTCGTCCGGCTCGCCGAGACGGGGGATGGCGTGCAGGGCGGCGATGGCGTTGGCCATGGTCTCCGAGCCGGTCAGCGCCTTGGCCAGCGGCGTCCGCGTCAGCGAGGGCGCGACGCAGTTGACCCGGATCTTCGGGGCGAGTTCGGCGGCGAGCGCCACGGTCAGGCCTTCCACCGCGCCTTTGGCCATGGAGACGGAGGCATGGGCGGCAAAGCCCTGGGCCACCGCCACCGTCGAGACGAGAAGGATCGCGGCCGTCGATCCCTCAAAGGCCTTGAGGGCCGGGAGGCTCGCCTGGACGGCGCGCACGGCGCCGAGGGCGTTGATCTCGAAGTCGCGGGTGAAATCGGCATCGGTGAGACGCGCCACGGGCTTGAGATTGATCGAGCCGACGCAATAGGCAAGGCCCGCAAGCCTGTCGCCGGCCTCGGCCGCGGCCGCCGCGATGCTGGCGCGATCGGTGATGTCGGCCACCGAGAAGCTCGCACCGATCTCGGTTGCTAGCGCGGCGAGGCGCTCGCGGTCGCGCGCCACCAGGTGAACCCGATGCCCGCGGCCGCGCAGCCGGCGCGCCAGCGCCGATCCGATGCCACCCGAGCCGCCGTAGATGAGGAAGGTATCCGCCATGATGCCGCTGTTCCGCTGCCGGCATTGGGCCGGTCATGCTGATACGGCGGGCACCGGGCGGCGGTTCAGGGACGGATGCGCGATGGCGAAGAGGATCCGCAAGGCAAACCTGCCGCAAAAGACCTGCGCGACCTGCGGGCGTCCCTTCGCCTGGCGCAAGAAGTGGGAGCGGGTCTGGGACGAAGTCCGCTATTGCTCCGATCGCTGCCGTGCGGCCCGGCCGAAGCAAGCCGGATAGCGCACGCCGCGGCTTGCGGGCGACCCTGGTCCATCAGCCATAGCGGGCCTCGTAGCGCGCCTCGCCCTGCGGCGGCGGCGGGATGGCATGGCCCTCATCGGCATACTGGTTCAGCTTGTTGCGCAGCGTGCGGATGGAGATGCCGAGGATATTGGCCGCATGGGTGCGGTTGCCGAGCGTATGGCCGAGCGTGTCGAGGATAAGATCGCGCTCGACATCGGCCACCGTGCGGCCGACGAGACCGCGCGTCACCGCCTCCGCAGCGATGGCCGCCTGCGCCGCCACCTGGTCGGGACCGCGGCGCTCGTCGAGCCGCGCGCCGTCGGGGGAGCGGATGGCATCGACGCCGATCTCCGGACCCGTCGAGAGCAGCACGGCGCGGTGCAGCGTGTTCTCGAGTTCGCGCACATTGCCCGGCCAGCGGGCGACGGTCAGCTGGCGGCGGGCCTCCGCCGAGAGCAGCTTGGGCTGCATGCCGTTGGCCTCGGCATATTTCTTGGCGAAATGGCCGGCGAGCTCGAGGATGTCGGCGGGGCGCTCGCGCAGCGGCGGCAGCTTCAGGTTCACGACGTTGAGACGGTAGAGCAGATCCTCGCGGAACGTGCCCTTGCGCACCTCGTCCGCCAGGGTGCGGTTGGAGGTCGCGAGAATACGGATGTCGACCGGTACCGGCCGGGTGCCGCCGACTCGGTCGATGACCCGCTCCTGGATGGCACGCAGGAGCTTGGACTGCAGGCGGATGTCCATCTCGGAGATTTCGTCGAGCAGCAGGGTGCCGCCATTGGCCTCCTCGAATTTGCCGATGCGGCGGGCGACGGCGCCGGTGAAGGCGCCCTTCTCGTGGCCGAAGAGCTCGCTCTCCAAGAGGTTGTCGGGGATGGCCGCGCAGTTCACCGCCACGAAGGGCGCCTTCGCCCGGTTTGACTTGGTGTGGACGTAGCGCGCCAGCACCTCCTTGCCGGTACCGCTCTCGCCGGTGATCAGGATGGAGGCATCCGAGCCGGCCACCTGGTTGGCGAGCTGAACGACGCGGGCCATGGACTCGTCGCGGTAGATGAGCTGCTTGGCATCGTCGGCGACCGCCGCCAGCACCGCGGCAATGAGTTCCGGGTCAGGCGGCAGCGGGATGTATTCCTTGGCGCCGGCATGGATCGCCGCCACCGCCGCGCGGGCGTCGTTCGAGGTCCCGCAGGCGACGATCGGCACGGCGATCATCTCGTCGGCGAAGGCCTGGACGAGCGCCCGGACGTCCATCGTCACCTCGACCATGACGAGGTCGGCACCCTTCGCGCGCATGACGCGCAAGGCCGTCTCGATGTCTTCGGCATTGGTGACGGCCGCACCCTTGTCCACCGCCATCTTGGTGGCGATGGAGAGCTGGCCCTTGAGTGTTCCGACGATCAGGAGGCGCATCGTTCGGTTTCCTTTAGCGCTCGGCTTTGATGATTTCGGTCATGGTGACGCCGAGGCGATCCTCGACGAGCACCACTTCGCCACGCGCGACGAGGCGGTCGTTCACATAGATGTCGATGGCCTCGCCGACCTTGCGGTCGAGTTCGAGAACCGTGCCCGGGCCGAGCTTGAGGAGTTCGCCGACATCCATCCGCGAGCGGCCGAGAACGGCGGAGACATTGACCGGCACGTCGAAGACGGCTTCCAGATCCGCAGCGTCCTTGGAACTGTCGTCGGCACCCTCGTCGGCCTCCATGCCGGCATTGCTGCCGGGCACGACATCCATGCCGTCATTCTCGAGATCTGGCAGCGGCATGCCGGTTTCGGTCGGGTTGGTCATGTCAGAGCCTCGGTGGGACCGGAGGTGGAGGCGATATAGCGGCCGACCGCGTCGGCGATGCGGCGGGCGGTCTCGTCACGGTCGAGCATGATGCCGCCGCTCGACCATTCGATGCGGCAGTCGCCCAGCGGAATGCCCGGCTCGGCGAGGATGACCAGGCGCCCGTCGAAACCGCGCTCGGCGGCCAGCCTTGTCAGTTCGGTGCGGGCGTCTTCGAGCAGTTCGTCGCTGACGCGGACGACAAGATGCGGCGCGCTGCGCAGGTTGGCGAAGCAATCGGAGACGAGATCGCGGATGGCGACCAGCGGTTCGCGGGCGACGAGGGCCTCGGACAATTTCCGCGCCACGGCCACCGCGATGTCGATGGCCTCCGCCTCCAGACGCCCCTCCAGGGCGGTCAGCGCGGCGGCGGCACTCGTCAGCCGGTCGCCGAGATCGCCGAGCGCGAGGGCGCGCTGGCGCTCGACCGAGGCCATGGCCCTGGCTTCTCCGGCGATGAACCCGGCCGCCTCGCCTTCCTGGCGCGCCAGCGCGATCAACTGCTGGTGTTCGGCGAGCGCGATCCGCGGCTCGGCGGCGCGCTTGGCCTCCTGCCCGAACTCCGTCTCGAAGAGATATTTGACCGGTGCTGCCACGTTCATGCCCTCAGAAGACCAGTTCGTCGTCGGCACGGTTCTTGGAGATCATGATCTCGCCCTTGGCGGCGAGATCCTTGGCGAGGTTGACGAGAACGCCCTGCGCCTCGTCCACGTCCTTGAGGCGCATCGGTCCGAGCGCCTGCATGTCGTCCTGCAGCATCTTGGCGGCGCGGGTCGACATCTGCGCCAGGAAGAAGTCGCGCATCGTCTGGCTCGCCCCCTTGAGGGCGATGGCCAGCTTGTCCTTCTCGACCTGACGGACCAGCGTCTGCGCCGAGCCGGCATCGAGCTTGGCCAGGTCGTCGAAGGTGAACATCAGGCTCTTGATGCGCTCGGCCGAGTCGCGGCTCTGCTCTTCCAGGGCGGTGATGAAGCGCGTCTCGGTCTGACGGTCGAAGGAATTGAAGATCTCGGCCATGGCCTCGTGGCTGTCGCGCCGGGAGGTCTGCGAAAGGTTCGACATGAACTCGGTGCGCAGCGTCTGCTCGATCCGCTCCAGGACGTCCTTCTGGATCGCCTCCATCTTGAGCATGCGGCCGACGACGTCGAGGGCGAATTCCTCGGGCAGGATGGCGAGCACCCGGCCGGCATGTTCCGGCTTGATCTTCGACAGCACCACCGCGACCGTCTGCGGATATTCGTTCTTCAGGTAGTTGGCGAGCACCTGCTCCTGCACGTTGGAGAGCTTCTCCCACATGTTGCGGCCGGCCGGCCCGCGGATCTCCTCCATCAGGCTGGCGACGCGGTCCGACGGCATGAACTGCGAGAGCAGGCGTTCGGTGGCGTCGAAATTGCCCATCAGGCCGCCGGCGGCCGACAGCCGGCCGACGAATTCCAGCATCAGGCTTTCCACCACGTCCGGCTCGACCGTTCCGAGCTGCGACATGGCGATCGACAGCACGCGGATCTCGTCGTCGTCGAGCAGTTTCCAGATCCGGGCTGAGACCTTGTCGCCCAGCGTCAGCATCAGGATGGCGGCGCGCTGATGGCCATTCAGCCCCTTGGCGGCGAGCGTATTGACGCGGCCATCGGCAGAGAGGGCGGCGAGCGCCTTGCCGAATTCCGCGTCGCGTTCCATCTGAGCGATGGTCATTTCGGTTCCCCGTCATTCAACCACTGGCGGATGATCGACACCGTCTCGTGCGGGTTCTTTTCGACCAGCTCACCGACCTTCGCGATCGAGGCCTGGTGCACCTCGCCCTTGATCTGGGCAATCTCGATCATCTTCATCGTGGCGCTCTCGGCGCCCGGCGCCAGCGGCGGCGCCTTGATCGCCACCGTGCCGTCGCCGCGTTCACCGGTCTCGCCCGCCGCCGACGCCTCGGTCCGCGCC
>JAIEPJ010000309.1 GCA_019749835.1 Phreatobacter sp.
ACCGTTCGCCAAGAGAGTTCATCGCAGACCGTTCAACCGCGGAGGACGTGTCCGGTCTTTGAGGGGCAACAACAAGCCTCTAGCCGGCCATCCCCGAAATTCAGGCGTAGAAAACTTATCAAAGAATTTGGCTAGGCCAACCTTCGAAACGATCTCCGTCACGATCTCGAAGTCCTCCGCTGAAATCAGCATGCATGGCATTTGGTCCCATAACGTCTCAGGCATGCCCTTCGCGATCAGCGACTTCTTGACTGCGTCTGCCACCATGGAGGGGCTGTGAATGCCGAACATGCGCCAATCGTCCAACGTGACCAGCAGCATAAATGTCTTGCACTCGCGCTGCTGCCACGATGTCTTGCCGCCTAAAGCGTCGAGGACGTTGCTGTAGTGCCTAGCAATCATGCCGCCGAGCGCGTCTATCTCGCCTTCAAGTCTGACCCCGTCCGCCGCGAACTTGCCGGGCACTGACAGGCGCTTCGTTTTGCATTCCACAAAGACTGCTGCATCGGCATCATCAATGATGACATCGACGCCGTGCTTCTGTTGTTTCCCTACCCGATAGCGCGCCTCAGGCGAGACCGCGAAGCGATCCCTAGGCAGTACTCGGCTAGCGTAATCGAAAATGTATGCCTCGAACGCCTTGCCGATGGCTTCCCCATGAGTGCCCGCCCGGAGCAGATCGAAGTGCAGTCGCTCGCTCATCCGGTTAAGAGCCAGCGCCGGCAGAGGACATTGTAAAAAATCTGAAGGCGCTCCTTCCCAATAGATGAAGGGCGTATCGACCATCGGGTTGAACGCGTAAAGCCAGTCGAGGTCGTATTTTTGCGCAGCCAATATAGCTGCGTGCAAGGGCCCGATTGGCAAAGAAATTGAACGAAGAAATTTGGAGGCCGCAGCGCTGTCGATATTGATCTGAGATAAATCAATGTTGAGTGCCAGATATGGATGCTCAGAGAAATGTCCAAATATCAAAAGAGCCAGTCGCATTATTTGTGCTGTTGTTAGCCCGGTTATTTCGCGCAGGCCCTCAGATAAAGACATTTCGGACAATATCCGCCAGTATCGAACGACGTTTCCGTGCCGATACGACTGCCATGGAAACTGTCGATGGGCAATTCTATGAATATCCCTGAGCGCAGCTGATTGATTTCGCTCAAGCTGAAGCGGAAAAATATCATTATCGATGCGGCGTATATGATTGATTGCAGTACTAAACGTTTGCCAGTCGGCAAGTGATCCAGACGACCAGTACGAGCCGTGCATCAACACCTCGCGGACTAGCACATCCAAGTCCCACGGGTAAACAATTGCCTCAAATGGAGCGTCAGTGGTGAAAAATGCTTGAGCTTCAGGAAACGGAAACGGACGTTCATTGCCGAACGACACTGCATCCAGATAGCGAGCCGCGCGCCATATGCCGAGCAACGACTGCGGGGTGCCTAGCGTAGATGCGAACCGCCGAAACGGTCTATAAAGCCGCTCGACTTCTGGGATCATAAGCGCGTGCTGGAAAGTGCTACCATGCTCGCCGCTCTTCGCTCAAATGAGAAGGATTAACTCAGGCAGCCCGCAGAAACACGTCGTCCGGATCGTCTGCGCTGATGATCCGGGCATTGCGGGCCAGCAACGCCAAATGAGGCGTTCGGCTGCGCTGCGGCAACACTGCAACACGATGCGGCGCTGCATCACCTAGGTCGCGCACGTCTAGGAACTTCGTGACCGCGCTATTCACCGCATTGGCATTCGGCGACACGATTTCGAAGAGCGACAACTGACCGCCAACCTCGACGGCAGCATCGAACTCCCAATCCTCTGTTGATCCTCGCACCTTGCGCCTCTTGGTGACCGAACCGGGCCGATAGATGCGCTCAAGGCGGGTCCAGAGAACCGCGCGCAAGTCGATTTGGTCAACCGAAGATAGCTGCATAGCAGAGGTGTCTACCGCCGCCTTCGCTGCGTTGGAAATGGCGATGACAGCAGGCACTAGATGCGCGTCCGGTACGTCCAGATCGAAGAACATGTGATGGTCAAACCGCACCCCGTAGCGCTGAGCCGCCTCGTTCGCGAGACGGGGGAACACGCGGTCAGCGCCCATCAGCTCCGCCTCGCGCGCTGCGCCGCCAGCGTCGCTGACGAGAAAACCGTCACGGATACGACTGATTTCCACGCCTACCATTGAGCCGCTCGGATAGAGCAACGGAGTTGATATGCGTGCAGCACCTTCCCGTGCCGATACCCGCACGAGAGCGCGCGCAACCTCTGTCGCGACCTCCCTCAACGCAGTGTCTTCGGCAACTAGGGTCAAATCAGGCTGCTCCACTGAGGCGGCGGGGGGAAATCCGCGATCCCCTCGATTAGGAACTCGCGCTCTACAACTGCCAGAAACTGCCTAAAGCTTCGTATCCCGCCATCAATCGGGCGCGCAATGGGCAAGTTGGCAGACGGCGGGAAAGCTGACCTGCCGAGGCGTGCATTGTCATCGAAGCGATGCACATGGTGGCCTTCGATAAGGCCGACAAGATGGCGCAATTCAGGGTTTGCCCTTGCCCGATTGTTGGAATGAGGGTCAGCAGGCCAAGCGTCTACCCTCGCGATGGTGACGCCGTTGCGTCCTCCTGCCACCTCGAGTGTGGCGGTGACTTCGTGCTCGCGAATGAATGGCCACGCCACGAGCCGGAGGCGCACCCCTTCCAAGCCGGGGCCATTCTTCTCCTTGAGTGATATCACCACGCGGACTGTTTCACCGGCGGAAGTGCGTAGGTGCTGGTCCCGAGCCCCCGCCTGCGCTTTTGCAGATGGGAGAGAGACGACAGGCCACACGGGCCAGTCAATAGGCTCCTTAAAGCTCGCGGCGGCGCTTGACCAAATGTTCGGGATGTCGTCCGCCAAGGGGGCTCGCACCCTCTGCTGTTGAGGTTCCCGCAACTAGGCGCTGCAATAGGGCGGCGCTCAAGATGGTTTGGCGAAAAGGGAGCCCCTATCCCCAGCCCTCCGACCGCGCAGCAACACAATTTTGTGTCCCCGGCGCGTCCCCGGAGATGTTGACCCTCAAGTGATAACGAAGAGGCTCAGCGACAAACCCGCATGTTTGCTGGGTTTCAGATGGTGAGCGGGGAGGGGATCGAACCCTCGACCACATGATTAAAAGTCACGTGCTCTACCGCTGAGCTACCCGCCCATCCGGCCGGGGGTTTGGCGGATTGCCGCGGCGAAGTCAACGGCGGGACATGCTGCGAGGCGGGTGAAAGGCATGCGCCCCCTGCCCGCCCCGGAACAGCGAAGCCCGCGCCTCGCGGCGCGAGCCTCGCATCGGGCTGTTACCAGCCGCGGCGATAGGCACGGCGGCGCCAGTAACGGCCGCGCTGGCGGCGGTTGCGCCAGTCACGACGATAGGCACCGCGGCTGCGACGGCGCAGAACACGGCCGCGCGGCGTCTGTTCGGTCTGCATCTCCATGGGTGCGCCGGCAACCGGCACGGCCTCGACGGAAGCGGCCACGGCGGGAGCGGCCTGGGCGGCGCCCGGCAGCCCGCCGGCTGTGGCGAGGGCGGCGAAGCCCGCGATTGCTCCGAAGAACATTCGTCTGCTGGTCATGAGATTCTCCTTGGATGATCGTGACGGCTGCGATGGCAGTCGTCGGGCCGCTCGTGGCGGTAGAACCAGAACGCGTGGCGGCGGTATTTGTTCAGTTCAGGCGGAAGCGCGTGCCGGGCGCCCTGCCAGCCCCCGACTGGCAACGAAACACCCGAGACATCCGCATGGTTCTGCGCCGAATCGTCTTCTTCCTGGCCCTGGTACTCGGCATCGTCGCCTCGCAGCTGCCTGAGTTCGCGCAGCAATACCGTCAGAGGCTGGGCGGTGCGGTGGACGAACTCAACCGGATGATCGGCGAATTCGACGCCGACGCGGCACGCATGCAGATGGATCGCGACACCGGGATCGACCGGCTCGTTGCGAATCCCGACATCTTCGTGCGCCAGCGCGGCGAGCAGATTCGGGAGGGTGTGGCGCGCGCCGCCCGGCTGGAACGGCAACTCCAGTCCTATCAGGACGCCGGACCCTTCTGGCGCCTCGCGGCCTTCGCCAGCACCTACGATCCCGACATCGCCCGTCGCGCGGCGCAGAGCTTCGAGCCGGCCATCCCCGTGACGCGCGAGGGGCTGGCGACCACATTCATCGGATTCCTCGTCGGTTGGCTCGGCGGCAGGGCCGCGATTGTTCCGCTCCAGCGCCGGCAGCGGCGGATCAGGACCGGACGCGCCTGACGATCATTCCATCGCCATGCGCCGGACGCCATCCTTGATGAAGACCCGGAAGGGCGTGGTGCCCGTGGCGCTGCCGTCCTCGGACCGCCAGCGCCCCCTGGTGCAGAGGATACCGCCCTGATGAGGCTCGGCATCGAACTCCACCCGGTTGCGATAGACGGTCCCGTCCGGCGTCGTGGCCGTGAAGCCGGTGGTGCAGCGACCGTCGGCGACGACCGGATCATAGCCGCCGATCATGATCCCGCCGCCGCCGGTGCTGGGAAAGGGGTCACGCAGCAATGGCCAGGAAGCATAGTCCTCGGCGGCTGCGACATGTCCGATGGCCAATGCCAGCGCCATGGCGGCGGTTGCGATCGTGTTCCGCATGATCTGTTCTCCTGACGCGCGACGGCGCGTTCCCTGGAGAACACCGGAAGGCGCCCCGGCGGATGCATGGCGCGCGCTTGCGCGGGCGCGCCGGACGCGGGACCATGCCGGCACCCTCCCGCAAGGTGACCCATGACGCATTCCTGCCCGAAGCACCTGAAGCATCTCGTCGTATCGCCGGACGACGAGGTGACGCTCGGATCCATCGATCCGCGGAAAGTGGATTTTCTCGGTGACGAGGACGATGTGCGCGCCCGCCTCGCCGAAGATGTCGAGGCGATCGACCGCCTGCAGGACCGGCTCTATGGCGAAGGCAAGCGCGCCCTGCTGGTCGTACTGCAGGGCACCGACACATCGGGGAAGGACGGGACGATCCGCGGCGTCTTCAACGCCACCGGCCCGCTCGGCGTGACCGTCACCGCCTTCAAACGTCCGAGCGAGGAGGAACTGGCGCACGACTTCCTCTGGCGGGTGCATATGGCGGCGCCGCGGCGCGGCACGATCGGCCTCTTCAACCGTTCGCACTATGAGGACGTGCTGGTGGGCCGGGTGCGCAACCTGGCGCCCAAGGACGTGATCGAGGCCCGCTATGACCAGATCAACGCTTTCGAGCACATGCTGACGCAGAACGGCACCGTGATCCTGAAATTCATGCTCCACATCTCGAAGGAGGAGCAGGCCGAGCGGTTGCAGGAGCGGCTCGACGACCCGACCAAGAACTGGAAGTTCAACGCCGGCGACCTCGAAGACCGAAAGCTCTGGGGCGCCTATCAGAAGGCCTATGAGACCGCGCTCTCCCGCTGTTCAACGGCCCACGCGCCCTGGCACATCGTGCCGGCAGACCGCAAATGGGCGCGCAATGCGATCGTCGCCGCGATCGTCCGCGACACGCTGGAGACGATGGATCCGAGCTATCCGAAAATGCCGTGGAAACCCTCGGACTTCAAGATTGTGTGACGGAAGCGATCAGCCCTGCCAGGGGGCGATGTCGCCGCGCGCCCAACCGTCCCTCACCTCGGCCATGTAGTCGCCGTAGCGCCCAGCCGCGATGGCGGCGCGGGCACCGGCCATCAGCTCCTGGTAATAGGCGAGGTTGATCCAGGTGATCAGCATCGAACCCAGCATCTCCTCGGTGCGCACGAGGTGGTGCAGATAGGCCCGCGAATAGTCGCGCGCCGCCGGGCAGGACGAGGTCTCGTCGAGGGGCCGCGGATCCTCGGCGTGGCGGGCATTGCGGAAATTGACCTTGCCGAAGCGGGTGAAGGCCTGGCCGTGGCGGCCGTTGCGGGTCGGCATGACGCAGTCGAACATGTCGATGCCGCGGGCGACCGCCGCGAGGAGATCATCGGGCGTGCCGACGCCCATCAGGTAGTGCGGTTTCTCGTCGGGCAGGTGCGGCATGACCGCCTCGATCATGGCGAGCATGACGTCCTGCGGCTCGCCGACCGCGAGGCCGCCGATGGAATAGCCGGGGAAGTCCATGGCCGCGAGCGCCCTGGCACTTGCCACACGCAGGTCCGGCTGGTCACCGCCCTGGACGATGCCGAACAGCGCCCTGCCCTCCGGCTGCATCTCGAAGGCGCGTTTCGAGCGCTCGGCCCAGCGCAGCGACAGCTGCATCGCCTTGTCGATGGCGGCGCGCTCGTTGGGCAGCGCCACGCATTCGTCGAGCTGCATCTGGATGTCGGCGCCGAGCAGGCCCTGGATCTCGACCGAGCGCTCCGGTGTCAGATCGAAGCGCGAGCCGTCGACATGGCTGGCGAAGGTCACGCCCTGTTCCGTGAGCTTGCGGAGCTTGGCGAGCGACATGACCTGGAAGCCGCCGGAATCGGTCAGGATCGGCCCGGTCCAGCCGCCGAAGCGGTGCAGGCCGCCGAGCTTTGCGATCCGCTCGGCCCCAGGGCGGAGCATGAGATGATAGGTGTTGCCGAGGATCACGTCGGCGCCGAGCGCCCTCACCTGATCCATATACATGCCCTTGACCGTCGCCTGGGTGCCGACCGGCATGAAGGCAGGCGTGCGGATCGGCCCCCGCGGCGTGCTCACGACGCCGGTGCGGGCGGCGCCGTCGCGGGCGGCGATGGCGAAGGAAAAGCCGGTCATCGCGCATCCTCGCGGAAGAGAAGCGAGCCATCGCCATAGGAATAGAACCGGTAGCCCGAGGCGATGGCGCGCGCATAGGCCGCCTTCATCGTGTCGAGCCCGGCGAAGGCCGAGACCAGCATGAAAAGGGTCGAGCGCGGCAGGTGGAAATTGGTCATCAGCACGTCGACGGCGCGGAAGCGGTACCCGGGCGTGATGAAGATGGAGGTCTCGGCGGCGAAGGGATGGATCATGCCATCCTCGGCCGCGGCGCTCTCGAGCAGCCGCAGCGAGGTGGTGCCGACGGCGACGATGCGGCCGCCCCGCGCGCGCACCGCATTGAGGGCGGCGGCGGTCTCGGCCGTGACCAGCCCATATTCGGGATGCATGCGGTGGTCGGCGGTGTCGTCGCTCTTCACGGGAAGGAAGGTGCCGGCGCCGACATGGAGGGTGAGGAAGTGCAGGCCGACACCGTGTGCCTTCAGCCGGTCGAGCAGATCCGGCGTGAAGTGCAGACCCGCCGTGGGTGCTGCGACGGAGCCCTCGTCCCTGGCATAGACGGTCTGGTAGTCGGCCCGGTCCTGCGCATCCTCAGGCCGCTTCGAGGCGATATAGGGCGGCAAAGGAATATGGCCGATGCGGGCGATGGCCTCGTCGAGGTGGGCGCCGGCGAGGTCGAAGGCGAAGACCACACCGTCGTCGTCCTTGGACAGGACCTTGCCGTCGAGGGCCGAGAGGAGGCAGGCCTCCGGCGTCTCGCCGAAGTGGACGACGTCGCCGGGCTGCAGCTTCTTGGCGCCCCGGACAAAGGCGAGCCAGCGATCGGGCGCCAGGCGACGATGAAGGGTGGCGGAAATCGAGGCGACCTGCCCTGCCCGCTCGCGGATGCCCTCCAACTGGGCGGGGATGACACGGGTATCGTTGAAGACGAGCGCGTCGCCCGGGCGCAGGATGTCCGGCAGGTCGCGGACGATCCGGTCCGCCACGGCCTGACCCGGTCCGACCACCATCAGCCGGGCGGAATCGCGCGGGCTTGCCGGCCGGAGCGCGATCCGCTCGGCTGGAAGGTCGAAGTCGAAGAGGTCGACGCGCATCGGGGCCGGGGGCTCCTGCCAAAAGAAAACGGCGCCCGGATCGCTCCGGGCGCCGCGTCCCTACCATGGGAAATCAGAGCTTGGCGATGATCTCGCCATAGGTGGCGGCATCGTCCGCCGCGATCTTGGCGACGACGATCTTGTCGGGATCGCGCACGGGCTCGCCGCGCTTGATGCCATCGACATTGTCCATGCCGTCCACGACCTTGCCCCAGACGGTGTACTGCCTGTCGAGGAAGCGGGCGTCGTCGAAGCAGATGAAGAACTGCGAATTGGCCGAATTCGGGTTCTGCGCGCGGGCCATGGAGGTGGTGCCGCGGACATGCGGCTCGGCGTTGAACTCGGCCTTCAGGTCCGGATATTTCGAGCCGCCGGTGCCGGTGCCCTGCGGGCAGCCGGTCTGGGCCATGAAGCCGTCGATGACGCGGTGGAAGACGATCCCGTCATAGAAGCCCTCGCGGACCAGCTTCTTGATATGGTCGACATGGCCGGGGGCCAGATCCGGCCGCATGGCGATGACGACACGACCCTTGGTCGTCTCGAGGATCATGGTGTTTTCTGCGTCCAGGGCCATCCAGGCCTCCTGTGTTGGTATGCGGGAAGGAATTCAGCGGATATCGGCGGCGACGCGGACGCGGACCATGCGGTCGGGCTGCGTCACGGTGCCGTTGGCGGAGGGGTTGCCGCGCTTGATCTTGTCGACCGCCTCCATGCCGGAGACGACGTTGCCGAAGACCGTATACTGGCCGTTGAGGAACGAGCCCTCGGCGAACATGATGAAGAACTGCGAATTGGCCGAGTTCGGGCTCTGCGACCGGGCCATCCCGAGGGTGCCGCGCACGAAGGGTTCCCGCGAAAATTCCGCCTGGACATTGGGCAGCGACGAGCCGCCCATGCCGGTGCCCTGGGGGTCGCCCGTCTGGGCCATGAAGCCCTCGATCACCCGATGGAAGACGATGCCGTCATAGAAGCCCTGGCGGGCGAGCGTCTTGATGCGCTCGACGTGGCGCGGTGCGAGATCGGGCCGCAGGCGGATGATGACCGGGCCGTCCTTCAGCTCGATGACGAGGGTGTTTTCCGGGTCGGCGCCGGCAGGCAGGCGAATGGCCTGGGCGGCGGCAGGACCGGCGGCGGCGAGGGCCAGCGAGCTGGCGAGGAAGGTGCGGCGCTTCAAGGGACGTCTCTCCGGTTGGAACGGGATCGCGCGCGGTCAGGCGCGGCGCTTGACCTTGGCGCCAAGCGCCTCGGCCACGGCAGGGGGCACGAAGGAGGTCACGTCGCCTCCCATCGATGCGATCTGGCGGACGAGCGTGGCGGTGATGGGGCGGACGGTGGGCGAGGCCGGGAGAAAGATCGTCTGCACGCCCGGCGCCATCGCCGCATTCATGCCGGCCATCTGCATCTCGTAGTCGAGGTCGGTGCCATCGCGCAGACCGCGGATGAAGAGGCTGGCGCCGACACGCTGGGCGGCCCAGACCGCGAGGTCGTCGAAGGTGATGGTGCGGAAGGCGCAGTTCTCGGCCGCCGCGATCGGCGCACAGACCGCCGCGAGCAGAGACAGGCGCTCCTCGGCGGAAAACATCGGCGCCTTGCCGGGATGGACGCCGACCCCGACCACGAGTTCGTCGGCCAGGCGGCAGGCATGGCGGATGACGTCGAGATGGCCATTGGTGACCGGATCGAACGACCCCGTGTAGAGCGCGATGCGTTTCGTCATGGGGCTCCGCCGCGACAGGACCGGCGAGGCTTAGCGAAGCTGGGGGGCCGGCGCAAGCGAAGCGGAGACCTGCGCCCGGCGGTCATGGGCCGCATGCGGCGGATCGGTTGCCACGCGGCGCCGCAAGCTGGAAGAGTGGCGTCCCCGCCCACCGCTTGCCGAGGCCGTCATGACCGCATCGACCGAGACCCGCATCACCGACTGGCTCGCGGCGCAGAAGGGCGCGATGGTGGACCTGCTGCGCGAGGTCGTCGACATCGATTCCGGCTCCTACGACAAGACCGGCGTGGACGCGGTCGGCGCCCGGTTCGAGCGCTTTTTCGCCGAGCACGGCATCTCCGCCTGGCGCGAGCACCATGATGTCCATGGTGACGCGATCCATGCCCTAGTCACAGAACCCGGTTCAAACGAGAAACCGATTCTGCTGATGGGTCATCGCGATACGGTCTTTCCTAAAGGTGAAGTCTCACGACGACCCTTCAGCATCGAGGGCGGCCGTGCCCATGGGCCGGGCGTCGCCGACATGAAGGCGGGGCTTGTCATGAACGTCTTCGTGGCAGCCGCCTTCAAGGCGCTCGGCGGCATGCCGTGCCCGATCCGCGTCCTGATCACCTCTGACGAGGAGATCGCCTCGCCCTCGTCGCGTCCGATCATCGAAAGGGAGGGGCGTGCGGCGCGCGCCGTCTACAATTCCGAGCCTGGTCGCCCCTCGGGCAATGTTACGACGGGCCGCAAGGGCGGCGTCTTCATGCGCTTCGACGTCTATGGGAAGGCCGCCCATTCCGGCGGCAATTTTACCAGCGGCATCAGTGCGATCGGTGAGCTTGCTCACAAGATCGTTCAGATTCATGCGCTGACCGATCTCGCCAAGGGCATCACCCTCAATGTCGGTCTCGTCTCCGGCGGCCAGTCGGTCAACACCACCGCTCCCCATGCCGAGGGGCAGATCGATCTGCGCTATATCGATCCGGCCGACCGGGCACTGACCCTCGACGCCATCCGGCACATCATCGCCACGCCGACTGTGGCGGGCACGACGGCGAAGCTGGAGATCAAGGGCGAATTCCTGCCCGTGGTGCAGACGCCCGAAGCGAAGGCGATCTTCACCGCCTACCAGGCGGCGGCGCGCGATGCCGGCCTGGCGACGCTCGACGGGGAGTTTTCCGGCGGCTGTGCGGATTCCGGTTTCACGGCGAGCGTCGGCACGCCGACCATCTGCGGCGTCGGACCTGTGGGCGGCAACGCTCACACAGTGGAGGAATATCTCGAGATCGACAGCATCGTGCCGCGGGCGCAGGCCCTGGCGCTCGCGATCCTCAGGACGCAGGTCGACTGACTCCCCGACCAAAAGCAATCGCCCGGCACGGCGGCCGGGCGATCGAGATGTCTTGGGTTCGCAGACCGTGCCTCAGCCCTCGGTGGTCTCGCCGCCCTCGGCCTCGGGGAGGTCACCCTCCTCCTCGCCCTCGTCGGAGATGTGCTCCACCGACACGACCTTCTCGGTCTCGTCGGTATCGAAGACGATGACGCCCTGGGTGCCTCGCCCGGCGACGCGGATGCCGGCCACCGGACAGCGGATCAACTGACCGCCATCGGTCACCAGCATGATCTGGTCGCGGTCCTCCACGGGGAAGGAGGCTACCAGCGGGCCGTTCCGCTCGTTCACCGCCATGGCGACGATGCCTTTGCCGCCGCGGCCGGTGATACGGTATTCGAACGAGGAGGTACGCTTGCCGTAGCCGTTCTCCGAGATGGTCAGGACGACCTGCTCGGCCGCCGACATGGCGGCATAGCGCTCGGGCGACAACTCGCCGGATCCCGTTGCATCGTCGTCGTCGCCGGCTTCTTCGCCAGCCCCGGCTTCGCCGGCAATGGCGCGCCGCATCTTCAGGTAGGCCGAGCGTTCTTCCGAAACCGCCTCGAAATGCCGAAGGATGGCCATGGAGATGATGCGGTCGTCATCGGCCAGGGTGATGCCGCGAACGCCCATGGAATCGCGCCCCTTGAAGACGCGCACTTCCGGCACCGCAAAGCGGATGCACTGTCCCTGCGCCGTGGTCAGCAGCACGTCGTCGGCTTCCGTGCAGACGGCGACGCCGACGATGCCCTCGCCCTCGTCGAGCTTCATGGCGATCTTGCCGCCCCGGTTTACCTGGACGAAATCCGAGAGCTTGTTGCGCCGGACGGTGCCGCGGGTCGTCGCGAACATCGCGTCGAGATCGCCCCAGGTGCTCTCGTCCTCCGGCAACGGCAGGATGGTGGTGATGCGCTCGTCCTGGTCGAGCGGCAGGATGTTGACGAAGGCCTTGCCGCGGGCCTGGGGCGCTGCGAGCGGCAGACGCCAGACCTTCATCTTGTAGACCTGACCCTTGGAGGAGAAGAACAGGATCGGCGTATGGGTGTTGGCGACGAAGAGCCGGGTGACGAAATCCTCGTCCTTCGTCTGCATGCCCGAGCGGCCCTTGCCGCCGCGCCGCTGGGCCCGGTAGGTCGAGAGCGGCACGCGCTTGACGTAGCCGGCATGGGACACGGTGACGACCATGTCCTCGCGGGCGATCAGGTCCTCGTCCTCGAATTCGCCGATGCCGTCGACGATCTCCGTCTTGCGCGGGGTGGCGAACTCGTCCCGCACCGCCTTCAGCTCGTCGGTGATGATCTGCATGATGCGGACGCGCGAGCGGAGGATGTCGAGATAGTCGAGGATCTCCTCGGACAGCGTCTTGAGCTCGTCGCCGATCTCGTCACGGCCGAGGGCTGTGAGGCGGCGCAGCGGCAGGTCGAGAATGGCGCGGGCCTGGGTCTCGGACAGGCGATAGGTGCCGTCCTCGTTGAGCGGATGGCGCGGATCATCGACGAGGCGGATCAGCGGCGCGATGTCCTGGGCATCCCAGTCGCGGCCCATCAGCGCCTCGCGGGCGGTCGCCGGATCGGCCGAGGTGCGGATGATACGGATCATCTCGTCGATATTCGCCACGGCGATGGCGAGGCCGCAGAGGACATGGGCGCGGTCGCGGGCCTTGCCCAGCAGGAACTTGGTGCGGCGGGAGACGACCTCCTCGCGGAAGGCGATGAAGGTGACGATGAGGTCCTTGAGGTTCATCACCTCGGGACGGCCGCCGTTCAGCGCCACGAAGTTGCAACCGAAGCTCTGCTGCAGGGCGGTGAAACGGAACAGCTGGTTGAGCACGACGTCGGGGACGGCGTCGCGCTTCAGCTCGATGACGATGCGCATGCCCTCGCGGTCGCTCTCGTCGCGGAACTCGGCGATGCCCTCGACGCGCTTCTCGCGGACCAGTTCAGCGAGGCGCTCGAGCATCTGCGCCTTGTTCACCTGATAGGGAATCTCGGTGACGATGATGGCCTCGCGCTCGCGGCGCACCGTCTCCATGGAGGTGCGGGCGCGCATGACCACCGAGCCGCGGCCGGTCAGATAGGCCTGGCGGATGCCGGTACGGCCGAGGATGATGCCGGCGGTCGGGAAATCCGGCCCCGGCACATAGTCCATCAGTTCCTCGACCTCGATCTCCGGACGCTCGATCGTGGCGATACAGGCGTCGATGACCTCACCGAGATTGTGCGGCGGGATGTTGGTCGCCATGCCGACGGCGATGCCGCCGCCGCCATTGACCAGCAGGTTGGGGAACTTGGCGGGGAGCACTTTCGGCTCCCGCTCGGAATTGTCGTAATTGTCCTGGAAATCGACGGTCTGCTTGTCGAGGTCGGAGACGAGCTGGTCGGCGATCTTCTCGAGCCGCACCTCGGTATAGCGCATGGCCGCCGGCGGATCGCCGTCGACCGAGCCGAAATTGCCCTGCCCGTCGATGAGCTCGACGCGCATGGAGAAGTCCTGTGCCATGCGGACCAGGGCGTCATAGACCGACTGGTCGCCATGGGGATGGTATTTACCGATGACGTCGCCGACGACGCGGGCCGACTTGCGGTAGGGCTTGTTCCACTCGTAGCCGTTCTCGTGCATCGAGTAGAGGATGCGCCGGTGCACGGGCTTCAGGCCGTCGCGCGCGTCCGGAAGGGCGCGGCTGACGATGACGCTCATCGCATAATCGAGATAGGACCGCCGCATCTCGTCGGTGATCGAGATCGGGCGAATTTCGGTCGGGTCGGTGGGCGTCGCGCCCGCCGGCGTCTTGTCGTCGTCGTCAGCCAAGAGAACACTTCCGGTGGGGCGGGCGCGGGGCGCCCGCTGGATGGCTTCTTCTAGCCGATTCCGGCGCCGACCTCCAACCCCAAAGGTGGATTTGGCGTCGTCGATTTCTTCGTTATTTCAATATGTTGCCGCCATGAACATCAGGACTGTGGACGGCATGGGCCGTGAATGCCCACAATCGCCGCCGCAGGACCGCGAAACGGGGCGCCCATGACCGTCGAATTCATCACCAGCGCCCTCGTCACGCTGTTCGTCATCGTCGAGCCGATAGCGCTCGTCCCGATCTTCCTGGCCGTCACCCCGGGCTTCTCGGCGTCGCAGCGCCGGCAGGTTGCCTGGCGCGCCTGCCTGATCGCCTTCCTGATCCTGGCGGCCTGCGCCTTCTTCGGTGACTGGCTGCTGCGCATGCTCGGGATCTCGCTGCCCGCCTTCCGCATCGCCGGCGGTCTGCTGGTGTTCTGGATCGCCTTCGAGATGGTCTTCGGCCTCAGGGCGAGCCGCAAGAGCGAGACGGCCCGCGAGGCCATCGACAAGGAGCACATCGTCAACGTCGCGGCCTTCCCCATGGCCATTCCGCTTCTGGCGGGCCCGGGCGCCATCACCGCGACGCTGCTGCTCGCCGGTCAGGCCGCCGGGAGCACGGTCATGATGGCGGCGCTGATCGGCGTGCTGGCCGTGGTCATCCTGGTGTCCTGGGCCTGCCTCAACATGGCGGAGACGGTGAATGCGATGCTCGGCACGCTGGGCAATGCCGTGGTGTCGCGCCTGCTCGGCATCATCCTCGCCGCACTGGCGGTGCAGTTCGTCATGGACGGGGTCAGGGCGGCGCTGCGCGCCTGAGCCGGCGCCTCAGCCGCCGAAGACCGCCTGGGCCATGATGCGGCCCGGCAGCAGGGTGAAGAGCCCTGCCCCGGCCCAGCCGGCAGCGATGCCGATCATGTGGGAGCGGTGGGCGAGGATGCGGCCCTGCCGCCGCGCCCGGATGCCGAGATAGAGATTGGCGAGGGTGAACAGCGACAGCGCATGAATGGGGCTGAAGGGCCCGACCAGCCTGATGCCGTGGATCCAGAACGACGAGACCGCCGTCACTGTCATGAGCACGACCCAGGCCCAACCGATCCAGCGGTGCCAGTCACCGCGCTTCGGGCGCCAGAACTGGATGGCGGTCAGCGGGATCAGGGCCAGAGCCGTCACCACATGCAGCTGGACAGCGACAGAGGCTGCGAGGATCGGGGCGAGGGTCATGGTCGGCTCCGCGGTCAATATCAATGTCTTTTACATTGAGACCCGCGCATGTCAATCTCCCTTACATTGATCGCGCGACGGGGGCCGTGAGGCCGCAGGTGCAGGGCTTTCGTGGGTTCAGTTCGCCGCCGCGGCCGCCCGCAACGCCAGCCATTCCGGCCGCAGGGTCGACATCAGCGCCAGGCTCGCCCTGCGGCCGTCGGCGCGGACGATGCTCTCGCGCTGCACCCCCTCCTCGACGAAGCCGACGGCGCGATAGAGGGCGCGGGCGACGGCATTGTCGGTGAAGACGTCGAACCAGAAGCGGTGGCAGGCCGTTTCCGCGAAGGCCCAGTCGGCGAGTGCGACAAGGAAGGCGCGGCCGGTGCCCTGGCCGGGAGTCGCGACCGAGATGCGCTGGAGCGCGATATTGCCGTGACGATCGGTCAGGCCGCGGAGAATGGCGTAGCCGAGCGGAGTGCCCCGGTCGTCGAGCGCCAGCCAATAGGCGTAGTCGGCATCGGCCAGGCAGGCCTCATGGCGCTCCCGCGGCCATTGGCTGATGCGCAGATCGTTATGGGCCATGCGCTCGGTGGCGACGACGAAATCGAGGTCAGCGGCCTCGGCCCGTCGCAGGCGGATCGAGCCCTCAGCCGTCCCGGCGCCATCCCGCGGACCGGCCACGCTGTTCCCGCCCGTCAGAATGGGATCTCGTCATCGTCCATGCGGCGCCCGCCAGCAGGTGCAGCGGACCGCCGCGGCGCTTCCGCTCGCCCCCCGGATGCAGCCATGGCGCCACGGCCCTCGACCTGACCGCCGCCGAAACCACCGCCGCCACCGAAGCTCTCGTCGCCGTAATCGGCACCACCACCGCCGCCACCGCCACGGCTGTCGAGAAGCACCATCTCACCGCGGAATCGCTGCAAGACCACCTCGGTCGAATATTTCTCCACGCCGGCCTGGTCCGTCCATTTGCGGGTCTGGAGCTGGCCCTCGACATAGACCTTCGAGCCCTTCTTCAGGTACTGCTCGGCCACCTTCGTCAGATTGTCGTTGAAGATGACGACCTGGTGCCATTCGGTGCGCTCCTTGCGCTCGCCCGAGGCCTTGTCGCGCCATGTCTCGGTGGTGGCGAGGCGCAGGTTGCAGACCTGCTCACCGTTGTTCAGCCGGCGGATCTCGGGATCGCG
Source organism: Phreatobacter sp. (assembly GCA_019749835.1). Taxonomy (GTDB): domain Bacteria; phylum Pseudomonadota; class Alphaproteobacteria; order Rhizobiales; family Phreatobacteraceae; genus Phreatobacter. The sequence goes on from JAIEPJ010000309.1 coordinate 16,103, forward strand.
GCCCAGATTGCCGATCAGGATGACCTTGTTGACGCTGCCTGCCATCGTCGTTCTCCCCTTCCCCGCAGCCATCGCCCGGGGCGCCTTGCGCTCACATCCAGCCTGACGCTTCCCATGTTCCGGGCGCCGCGTCACGGTGCCGACCGGCAATTCGGGGACTATTCCCCAGCTTCACGCCATCAGCTCTTTTGTTCATTATTTGTTCTTGCGACACCTGGCAAGATCCCATAGGTTCACATCAGGACTCACCCGGAGAACCGGCCGGACCGCAAGCCGGACGGCGACCAAAAATAGGATTATCGTCCTTGACAGCGCAACGCTGGTGCGGTAGTTTCCCGTCATGTTCGACAACTGCGCCTTGCGGCCACTGCGGGCATGGCTCCCTTCGAAGCGGTCGACGGTCCAGACTCGCGGGCGGCCTCCGAACGCGATCAGCGCAGCAGACCGTCCGGCGCACGGCTGACATACTTTCGGGCGGCAGGTCTGGTTTTCCTTCCAATGCGTTCTAACTTCGGGTGCGTGGCGCGCGGGCGCCGCCTGCTGACATATTCCTGCCGTGACGCTGCCTAGCTAGTCGCGCTGTCCAATGCCGCGTTGCGGCCTGGTGGTGCTGTCCGAGAGCCCTCTGCGATGACCGATCTGTTCGACAAGTTCAGTGGCGACGTGCGGCGTCCCGATTCCCGGTTCATCTCGGTGCGCGGCGCCCGTGAGCACAATCTCAAGAACGTCGACCTGACGATCCCGCGCGACTCCCTGGTCGTGTTCACCGGCCTGTCCGGATCGGGCAAGTCCTCGCTCGCCTTCGACACGATCTATGCCGAGGGCCAGCGGCGCTATGTCGAGAGCCTGTCGGCCTATGCGCGCCAGTTCCTCGAGATGATGCAGAAGCCGGACGTCGACCAGATCGACGGCCTGTCGCCGGCCATCTCCATCGAGCAGAAGACGACATCGAAGAACCCGCGCTCCACCGTCGGCACGGTCACGGAGATCTACGACTACATGCGCCTGCTCTGGGCTCGTGTCGGCGTACCCTATTCGCCGGCCACGGGCCTTCCCATCGAAAGCCAGACCGTCAGCCAGATGGTGGACAAGACCCTCGCCCTGCCCGAGGGCGCGCGGCTCTATCTGCTCGCCCCGGCGGTGCGCGGCCGCAAGGGCGAGTACCGCAAGGAGCTGGCCGAATGGCAGAAGAAGGGGTTCCAGCGGGTCAAGATCGACGGCGCCTTCTACGAGATCGCCGATGCGCCGGCCCTCGACAAGAAGCTCAAGCACGACATCGACGTGGTCGTGGACCGAATCGTCGTCCGGGCGGACATGGCGACACGGCTTGCCGACAGTTTCGAGACCGCGCTCAAACTCGCCGACGGCATCGCCGTGATCGAATTCGCCGACCAGAAGACTGCGGGCGGCGAGCCGATGCGCGTGCTTTTCTCGGAGAAGTTCGCCTGCCCGGTTTCGGGCTTCACCATTTCCGAGATCGAGCCGCGGCTTTTCTCCTTCAACAACCCCTTCGGTGCCTGCCCGGCCTGCGATGGCCTGGGCGTCGAACAGACAATCGATCCCGACCTCGTCATTCCCGACAAGGAACTGTCGTTGCGCAAGGGCGCCATCGGCCCCTGGGCGCGCTCGACGTCCCCCTTCTACACCCAGACGCTCGACGCCCTGTCGAAGCACTACGGCTTCTCGCTCACCGCGCCCTGGTCAAAGCTCCCGGAGAAGGCCCGCCATGCCATCCTGTTTGGCACCGGCGAGGAGACGGTCAGCTTCAAATATGACGACGGTCTCAGGTCCTACGAGACGGTCAAGACCTTCGAGGGTGTGGTCCGCAATCTCGAGCGGCGGCTCAAGGAGACCGAGAGCGACTGGGCGCGCGAGGAGATTTCCCGCTTCGTCTCGGACACGCCCTGCAAGGTCTGTTCGGGCTTCCGCCTGAAGCCCGAGGCGCTGGCGGTGCGCGTCGGCGGGGTCCATGTCGGCGCGGTCTCGCAGATGTCGGTGCGCGGCGCGGCGGCCTGGTTCGCCGCCCTGCCGGAGCAACTCAACGCCAAGCAGAACGAGATCGCCGTCCGCATCCTCAAGGAGATCCGCGAGCGCCTGCATTTCCTGATCGATGTCGGCCTCAACTATCTGACGCTCGGCCGCAATTCCGGCACGCTATCCGGTGGCGAGAGCCAGCGTATCCGCCTCGCCAGCCAGATCGGCTCGGGGCTCACAGGCGTGCTCTACGTGCTCGACGAGCCGTCGATCGGCCTCCACCAGCGCGACAACGAGCGCCTGCTCGGCACGCTGAAGCGGCTGCGCGACCTCGGCAACACGGTCATCGTGGTCGAGCATGACGAGGACGCCATCCTGCAGGCCGACCATGTGGTCGATGTCGGCCCCGGGGCCGGCATCCATGGCGGTCGCATTGTCGCCGAGGGCACGCCGGCCGCCATCATGGCCCATCCGGCCTCGCTGACCGGCAAGTACCTCACCGGCGAACTGGGCGTTCCGCTGCCGAAGCGGCGAAAGCCGCAAAAGGGGCGCGCGCTCAAGATCGTCGGGGCGCGCGGCAACAACCTCAAGAATGTCACGGTCGACATCCCGCTGGGACTGTTCACCTGCATCACCGGGGTCTCCGGCGGCGGCAAGTCGACCCTGCTCATCGACACGCTCTATCATGCGGTGGCGCGCAAGCTGAACGGGGCGAGCGAGGCCCCTGCCCCGCACGACCGGATCGAAGGCATCGAACATCTCGACAAGGTCATCGACATCGACCAGTCGCCGATCGGCCGCACGCCGCGGTCGAACCCGGCCACCTATACCGGCGCCTTCACGCCGATCCGCGAATGGTTCGCCGGCCTGCCGGAGGCAAAGGCACGGGGCTACGAGCCCGGGCGCTTCTCCTTCAACGTCAAGGGCGGACGCTGCGAGGCCTGCCAGGGCGACGGTGTCATCAAGATCGAGATGCACTTCCTGCCCGACGTCTATGTCACCTGTGACGTGTGCAAGGGCAAGCGCTACAACCGCGAGACCCTCGAGGTGGTCTTCAAGGGCAAGTCGATCGCCGACGTGCTGGACATGACCGTCGACGAGGGTGTCGAGTTCTTCAAGGCGGTGCCGCGGGTGCGCGACATCCTGAAGACCCTGTCGGAGGTGGGGCTCGGCTATATCCATGTGGGCCAGCAGGCCAACACGCTGTCCGGCGGCGAGGCGCAGCGGGTCAAGCTGTCGAAGGAATTGTCGCGCCGCTCCACGGGGCGCACGCTCTATATCCTCGACGAACCGACGACAGGCCTGCATTTCCACGATGTCGCCAAGCTGCTCGAGGTGCTGCACGAACTGGTCAACCAGGGCAATTCGGTCATCGTCATCGAGCACAATCTCGAGGTCATCAAGACGGCCGACTGGGTCATCGACCTCGGGCCGGAGGGCGGCGACGGCGGCGGCGAGGTGGTGGCCGAAGGTCCCCCGGAACTCATCGCCAGGGAAAAGCGTAGTCATACCGGGCGGTTCCTCTCCGAAGTCCTCGCCCGCCGGCCGCTGAAGGTGAAGAGCGAAGCGGCGGAATGACGACCGGGCCGCGCCAGCCTCGGGCGGAGCGGCCAAGGAGGCGGCGCGGACCATGACGGAACTGGAAGTTGCGCAGCGGCTCGGCGTCGCCCTGGCCATCGGCGCGCTGGTCGGCGCCGAACGGCACTGGCGCGAGCGCGGCGAGGATGATGGCCAGCGCACGGCCGGCCTGCGCACCTATACGCTGATCGGCATGCTCGGCGGCGTTGCCGGCGCGCTCGAACTGGCGCTCCGCGGCACGGCGCCCGGCCCCTCCGGCATCGTTCTGGTCGGGATCTTCATCGCCTTCGCGCTCCTGTTCGGCCGGTTCCAGCTGCGCGAACTCCAGGCCGAGCAGTCCTACAGCGTCACCTCCGTCATTGCCGGCCTGGTCACCTTCGCCCTCGGCGCTCTCGCCATGCTCGGGGACATGCGTCTGGCCGGTGCCGCGGGTGTCGTGCTGGTCGCGATCCTGGCGGCACGCGAGGCGCTGCACCGTTTCGTCGAGGCGCTGACCTTCGCCGAACTGCGCTCGGCGATCGTGCTGCTCGCCATGACCTTTGTCGTCCTGCCGCTGGTGCCCACCGATCCGGTCGGACCGTTCGGCGGCGTGTCGCCGGCGCGGATCTGGACCCTGGCCATCCTCGTTGCGGCCATTTCCTTCGCCGGTTACGTGGCGGTGAAGCTGCTCGGCGAGCGCAATGGCGAGCTCGTCGCCGGCGCCGTCGGCGGACTTCTGTCGTCCACGGCCACCACGGTCACCAATGCCCGGCGTTCGATGGGAGCCGGGGAGACCGACCGGCTGGTCGCCGGCGCGCTCGGTGCAGGAGTTGTCTCCTATGGCCGCACCGCCCTGCTCGTGCTGGTTCTGGCGCCGACGCTGCTGCCGATCGTCGCCCCTCCGCTGGCCGCCGCAGGCCTCGTCATGGCGTCGGCGGCCGTCTGGCTGGCGCGGCGCGATACCGACGGCCATGTCGCGACCGACGCCACCAATCCGTTCGACCTGCAGCAGGTGCTGCAGATGGCCGTCTTTCTCACGGCCATCGCCTTCGCGACCCGCGCTGCGGCGGCCTGGTTCGGGGATGCCGGCGCCGTCGCTGTGTCTGCCATCACCGGTCTCGCCGATGTCGACGCCCCGGTGATCACGGTCGCGGGCCTGTTCGGCAGCGGCCTGTCGGCCGAGGTGGCGTCGACAGCGATGATCGTCGCCGTGACCAGCAACACCGTCGCCAAGGCCGGCTATGCGCTGCTGCTTGGCGCCTGGCGTTTTGGCGCCATGTTCGCCCTGGTGACAGTTGCCGCGCTGTTGGCGGGCGGCGCCGGGTTCTATGCGACGCGGCTCCTCGGCTGATGGAGATTCGTTAAGAATCGCATGTGCCTATCGCATAGCTGCGGTGCACAATTTCTCATCTCGCAACTGCAGCATAATGACTATCTATCAGGCAATGGACGCGGGCGGAGCCGCCCCGTCAGCCTCAGGATTTGTGTCATGCTCTACCTCTTCAACGCCCTCGTCACCCGCATCAAGGCCCAGATCGTCTATCTGCGCACCCGCGATGAACTGACCCAGCTCGACGACCGCGCCCTGGCCGATCTCGGCTTCCAGCGCGGCGAGATCGAGTACATCGCCCGCCAGGTCGCCGACGCCCGCTGAGACGATCAGCTCCGACCGAAGCGCCCTGACCAGCGCCACATCGCCCATTGCAGCCGCCACTGGGGCACATCGGGGGGCGTCGCAAAGGCGGCCTGATGACGCGCCAGTCGCGTCAGGCGCGGCGCGACGGTCGCCAGCGGCAGGAAAGCCGCACCGGTCCGCCGGTCGGCGGACCCGACCAGCGCCGCGGCGGCCCCCTGGTGCCGGTGCGCGAGGGCGATCATCGCCCCCCGCACCCGTCGCATGGCCGGCGAGTCCCGGCCCGTGACCACGTCGTCGCGGCCCAGTCCCTCGGCGGCGAGCATGTCGGCGGGAATGAAGACCTGGCCCCGCGATGCATGCAGGGCGAAGGACCGCACCAGGCCGGTGACGGCATAGGCCAGGCCGGCGTGGCCGGCGAGGTCGGCGGTCCGCGGGTCGTCGCCCTCGGCCAGGATCAGGGCAGCCAGCTGCATCAATGCGGCACTGGTATCGCCGCAATAGCCTTCGAGATCGGCCGTCGACGGCATCGGATCGTCATAGAGATCGAAGACCCGCGCATCGATCAGGTCGACAAGCGGCTTGATCGGGAGATTGTGCCGGCCGATGACGTCGAGCAGGGCGCCGGCCACGGGATGGGCCATGACGTCGCCCCGGCCCTCGCCGTTCAGCACATCCCGCCACCATTGCAGCCGCACTTCGCCGGGCAAGGGATCCGAGATGCGTTCGCGGACCGAGGCGATCTCGAGGTTGAAGGCATGGAGCGCCATCAGATCGGCGCGTCTGTCGGCCGGCGCGAAGAGCGCGGCGAGCCAACGGTCCTTGTCGCCCTGCCGCACCATGTCTTCGCAATGGGCAAAGGACGCGGCGAGCGACGCTGTCGGCGGGAGCGGCGCCATCGGCTTGCCCGTCACCCGACGGCGATCAGGGCGGCCGCCACCCGGCGGTTCTCGCCCAGCATGATGTTGTAGGTCCGCGCGGCGGCGCCCGTCGGCATCACATCGAGCCCGATCCCGGCCTCGCGCAGGACCCAGCGGATGGAATCGTCGATCGGCTTCGGCTCGCTCCCGGTCCCCAGCAGCAGAACGTCGATGCCGGCGCGCTCGGCAATCACCGTCTCGAAGGCGGCGGGCGTGAACTGGTCGCCCTCCTCCATCGACCAGGCATGGACGCCCGACGGCAAAGCAAGGATGGAGCCGCGATGGCTCATCTCGGCGAAGCGGAAACCGCCGCGCCCATAGGCGTCGATGGCGAAACGTCCGGGAACGAAACCCTCGTGCAGAACCTTGAGCGGTTCCCCCCGCGGCACGTCACACCTTGGCCTGGCCAGACGTGCCGTCACCATCCTCGCCGGCCTCGTTGCGTGTGGCGCCGAAGCCGCCCTCGCGCAGGCCGAGATAGATCAGGATCGGCGCGGCGATGAAGATCGACGAATAGGTGCCGACGATGACGCCGACCAGCATCGATGCGGTGAAGCCCTGGATGACCTCGCCACCGAAGAAGAACAGACCGAGCAGCGCCAGGAAGGTGGTCGTCGCGGTGATGGTGGTGCGCGACAGTGTGGAATTGATGGCGATATCGAGCAGTTCGGCGACGGGCAGCCGCTTGTGTTTTCGCATCATCTCGCGGATGCGGTCGAACACGACGACCGTGTCGTTGAGGGAATAGCCGATGATGGTCAGCACGGAGGCGATGGATGTGATGTCGAAGTCGGCCTGGGTGAACACATAGAAGGCTATGATCGCCATGACGTCGTGCAGGGTCGCGATCATGGCGCCGACAGCGAACTGCCACTCGAACCGGAACCACAGATAGATCAGCACGGCGAGGATGGAGAGGATGACGCCGACGACGGACATCTGCACCAGTTCGGCGGAGACGGTCGGACCCACCACCTCGGTGCGCCGCACCTCGAAATCGGCGTCGATCAGCGCCCGCACGCGCCGGAGCGCCGCCTGCTGGCCGGGCTCGCCACCGGGCTGCTCGCCGTAGCGCAGCATCACGAGATTGGGGCCGCCGAATTCCTGCAGCTGGACATCGCCGACATTGGCGCCCTGCAGCCGGGTGCGCAGCTCGGAAATGTTGGCATTGCCCTGTTTGGTCTGCAGTTCGACCAGCGTGCCGCCCTTGAAGTCGATGCCGATATTCAGACCGATGGTCAGAAAGCCGATGATCGTGGCGATCGAGATCAGCGCCGAAAGCCCGAAGGCGAACGGCCGGAATTTCATGAACGGGAAGGACGTATCGTCCGGGATCAGTCTCAGCAGGCGCACGGTGCAATACTCCCAGTCGCCCGGATCACATCGGAATCCGTGCCGGCTTGAACACGCGCAGCCAGACGACAACCAGATAGCGTGTGAAGGTGATGGCGGTGAACATCGTGGTGATGATGCCGAGGCCGAGGGTCAGCGCAAAACCCTTCACCGGGCCTGTTCCCAGGAAGAACAGGATGATGGAGGTCAGCAGCTGGGTGATGTTGGCATCCATGATCGTACCCATCGCCTTGGTGAAGCCGCCGTCGATGGAAGCGATGACGCTGCGACCGCTGCGCACCTCCTCGCGGATCCGCTCGAAGATCAGAACGTTGGAATCCACCGCCATGCCCACGGTCAGCACGATGCCGGCGATGCCCGGTAGCGTCAGCGTGGCGCCAAGCAGGCTGAGGAGCCCGAACATCATCACAACGTTGACGATGACCGCGAGATTGGCAAACAGGCCGAAGAGGCCGTAGGTCGCGAAGATGTAGATCAGCACGAAGATCGAGCCGATGATGGCGGCCTGGGTTCCCGAGGTGATCGAATCCTGGCCGAGCGAGGCGCCGACGGTGCGCTCCTCGACGACGGTGAGCGGCGCGGGCAGCGCGCCGGCGCGCAGCAGCAGGGCGAGATTGGCCGAGCTTTCCGCCGTGAAACGGCCGGAAATCTGGCCGGAGCCGCCAAGGATCGGCTCGCGGATGACGGGCGCCGACACGACCTTGTTGTCGAGGATGATGGCGAAGGGGCGGTTGACGTTCTCGGTGGTCGCCTGGGCGAACATGCGGCCGCCCGACGAATAGAAGCGGAAGTACACCACC
>JAIEPJ010000210.1 GCA_019749835.1 Phreatobacter sp.
CGGTCTCCCGGCTGGTCCGGCGCCGTGGCCGCCGCGAACCGCAGCGTGTGCAGGCTCCAGGGGGCATCACCGAGCTGAAGTCGCCCGAGGGCGAAAGCGGAGACTGTGGCGTTCATCTCCGCAACGACGGGCGCGTGGCGGGCGAGCCGCGCCGCATCCATGGCCACGGCATTTCCCTGCGTCGCGACGACGCCGAAAAGGTCTGCGGGTTGCATCAGTGGACTCCGAGGAATTTGGTGAGCCGGTCCGGCTCCGCCTCGACCTCCGAGGCCAGCGCGTCATAGACGACGCGCCCGGTCTCGAGCACATAGACACGGTCGGCGACGGCGAGGGCGCTGTAGAGGTTCTGCTCGACCAGGAGGATCCCGAGTCCCGAGCGCTTGAGTTCGAGGATGATGTCCTCAAGGTTCTGCACCATGACCGGCGCGAGGCCCTCCGAGGGTTCGTCCATCAGGATCAGTTCGGGATCGATCATCAAGGCACGGGCAACGGCGAGCATCTGCCGCTCGCCGCCGGAGAGCTGGCCGCCGCGATGCTGGCGCCGCTCCGCCAGCCGCGGAAAGAACTCGAAAGCCTTGGCGACGGTCCAGCCGGTCTTGACGCTCTCGGGCTTGAGGGTGGTGAGATGCTCGGTGACGGTCAGGGATTGGAACAGGCGCCGTCCCTGCGGCACGATGGCGATGCCCCGCCGCGCGATCTGGTAGGAAGGCAGCCCGAGGATCTCCTCCCCCTTCCATTTCACCGAACCGCCGCGCACGTCCGGCGGCGCAAGCCCCATGATCGAGCGGATCAGGGTCGTCTTGCCCATGCCGTTCCGCCCGAGAAGCGCGACCGCCTCCTTCTCGCGGACCGTCAGCGACGCCCCCTGGATGACATGGGCGGAGCCGTAGAAGCTCTGAAGATCCGAGACCTCAAGCATGACGCCGCGCCTTCCCCAGATAGACGTCCTGCACGTCCTTGTTGCCCCGGATATCCGCGGGAGCGGCTTCGACCAGAAGATGCCCGTTATTGAGGACCGTCACCCAGTCGACGAGGCCGAGTGCCAGGTCCATGTCGTGCTCGATGATGATCATGGTGAGATCGCGCGGGAGCGAGCGGATGATGTCGGCGACGATCACCCTCTCGGCGGGCGACAGGCCGGCAGCAGGTTCGTCGAGCAGCAGGATCCGCGGCCGGGCGACGAGCGCCATGGCCATCTCGAGCTGGCGCTGCTCGCCGTAGGACAGCTCCTTCACGAGTGTGTCGGACCGGCCTACGAGACGCGACAGGCCAAGCGCCCGCTCGGCCTCGGCATCATCGGCCGCGGCGAGTTCCGGACGACCGAGCAGCGAGAACTTCGCCTTGGACAGGCCGCGGATCGCCAGCCGCATATTGTCGCGAACAGACAGGTTCGGAAACAGGTTGGTGATCTGGAAGGTGCGGCTCATGCCCTTGGCCGCCCGCGCATGGACCGGCGAGCGGGTGACGTCCTCGCCCTCGAACACGACCTTGCCGGCGGTCGCCATGACGACACCGGTGATTGCGTTGAAGAGCGTCGTCTTGCCGGCGCCGTTCGGGCCGATAATGGCCCGCCGCTCGCCCATGGCGATGGCGGTCGAAACCCCGTCGACAGCCTTCAGGCCACCGAACTGAACGGTGACATTGTCGAGGATGAGCTGTTTGGTCACGCTATCTGGCCTGTGTCGCGGGAAGGTCCGGCGGGCGACGAGCCGCCCGCCGGAATGGGGCGAGACTCGCTCAGCGCTTGATGCCCTGGAACGTGCGCGAATAGGGCGGCTGCTTCATGTATTCGGCCGGATCATAGGGGCCGAACTGCGAATAGTTCGGGAAGGTCTCGATCGGCACGTTCCAGAACTTGCCATCGGCGCCGCGCTGCACCTTGCGGATGTAGAGGTCGTAGACGGGGTTGCCGAAGCTGTCGAGCTTCACCGGGCGACCCAGCGGCGAGCCGGTGAGTTCGGTCTTCAGGACGGTCGACAGCAGGAGCGCGCGGTCGTCCGTCTTGCCGCCGATGGTCTTCAGTGCCTCGGCCACCCACATGGCGCCCGAATACATCGAGAACCCGTAGAGCGAGGGCATCTTCTGGTACTTGGCCGTGTGGCGCTTGACGAAGTCGACGGTGACCGGGTTGTCGGACCCTTCGGCGAAATGGGCGCAGGAGACGATGCCGTCGACCTCGGCGCCCATGGTGCGGATGACCGACTGATCGGTCATGTTCATGGCGCCGAGCAGCGGGATCCGGCCCTTGAGGCCGAAATTGGCATATTGCTGCATGAAGCGCGTGGCGTCAGCGCCGGTCTCCATGGCGAAGACGGCGTCGGCCCCGGCATTGGCGAGCTGTCCGAGATAGGGGCTGAAGTCGGCGGTGTTCAGCGGATGCCAGAACTGACCGACGATCTGCCCGCCGCCTTCGGTGAAGCGCTGGGCGAAGCCGCCGCACTGCTCATGGCCGAAAGTGTAGTCCTGGCTGACGGTGGCAATCTTCTTGTAGCCCTGCTTCAGCGCCCAATCGGCCAGCGGACGGGTCGTCTGGCTCGCCGTGTAGCCCGCCACCCGGATGACGTTCGGGATGCGCTGGCGCTGAGTCAGGTCATCGGCGGCGATGATCGGGATGAAATAGGGCGTGCCGGTGCCCTTCACGTAGTTCGCGACGGCAAGCCCGGTATTGGCCAGCAGGTTGCCGAACAGCATGTCGACCCTGCCCTGCTCGACCAGACGGCGGGCCTTCTGCAGTGAGACGTCCGGGTTCGAGCCGTCGTCCTCGACGACCACCTCGATCTTGCGGCCGGCGACCTCGGACCTGTTCTCCTCCCAGTACATGTTGAAGCCGTCGACCATCTCACGGCCACCGGCCGCGACAACGCCGGTCAGGGGCGCGAGCAGGCCGATGCGGATGGGCGCGGCCTGTGCCCTCGCGAGATAGGGCATCGGGAAAGTGCCCGAAGCGCCGGCGGCCAGCCCCAGAGCCGTGGTCGTCAAAAAGCGTCTGCGATCCATTGTAACCTCCAGCCAAACCAAGAAGCCGCGAGCCGGCGTCCTTGTCTCTTCGATGCGCCGGGACGGCGCTTCATCCCTTGCTCCGGGCGAGGATCATGCGGATGCGCCCGACGATCCCTTCCGGTGCGAAGACCATGATCAGGACAAACATGAGCCCGAGAATGCTCAGCCAGCGCTCGGTGTAGGAGCTGACGAAATTCTCGAGCGAGATGATCGCGGCGGCGCCGACGAAGGAGCCGAACAGCGTGCCGATCCCCCCGGTGATCGCCATCAGAAGGCCGGCGACCGACTGGGTGAGCGCGACCGTCGACGGGCTCACGAAACTGTTGAACATCGCGTAGATCGCACCGGCGATGCCGGCGAAGAACCCAGACACGGTGAACGCGATGAACAGATGCAGAGGCACGTTGTAGCCGAGGCTGCGCATGCGGCTTTCGGAATCCTTGATGCCGCGCAGGGTCAGGCCGAAGGGCGAGTTCACGAACCGCCACATCACAAAGGTGATCACCGCAACGGCCGTCAGGACCAGATAGTAGAACGCGGAATGGGTGGCGATGAACAAGGGCCGAACGGACCCGCGGATCCCGTTTTCTCCGCCCGTCACGCTGGTCCAGCGCAGGCAGACGCCCCAGACGATCATGCCGAGGGCGAGCGTCAGGAGCAGGAAGTAGACGCCGGAGGTCCGGATCGCCAGCAGAGCGAAGATGGCCGCGACGGTCGTGGCGGCTGCGACGCCGACCAGCATGCCGGTCCAGGGCGAGCCGCCGAGCGTGGTCGACCAATAGATCGTCACATAGGTCGCGGTGCCGAAGATGGCGCCATGCCCCAGCGGCGTGCGGCCCGTATAGCCCGCGAGAATGTCGATCGACATGGCGAGGACGGCAAAGATCAGGACCTGTGTGGCGATGCTGACATAGTAGTTCGGCAGCATGTAAGGCACGGCGACGAGGGCAAGTCCCGCAATGGCGATCGCGATGAGCCGCGCGGGTGTCAGCGCCACAGCCGAAGGGCCTGCAGGCCCGGCGCCGGCGGGAACGGAGGCGAGATCGCGGCTCATGCAGCCCTCCCGAACAGACCGAGGGGCCGGAAGGCGAGGATCAGCGCCATCGGGCCGAAAATCACGAAATAGGCGAGTTCGGGAAACATGACCTGGCCGACCGAATTCAGCATGCCGACCATGAGAGCGCCGATGGCCGCGCCGACCAGCGATCCCCGCCCCCCGATGATCACGACCGCGAGGGAGAAGACGAGGATCTCAGAATCGGCGCTCGGATAGAGCGTCAGGAAGGCGCCTCCGACCGTGCCACCGAGGCCCGCGAGGGCAGCGCCGAGCATGAAGGTGATCATGAAGATGAGGCGGATGTTGATCCCCATGGCCGCGACGGTCTCGGCGTCGTCGACACCGGCCCGGATCAGCGCGCCCAGACGGGTGCGGTTGAGCAGGAGCCAGAGCAGAATGAAGACAGCTATACCGAGCGCGAGAACGAAGAGCCGGTATTTCGGGTAGAAGATGCCGCCGAGATTGACCGCGCCGCGCAGGAATTCGGGAACGGGAACGGTGAATGTATCGCCGCCCCAGATGACCAGCGCCATGTCGTTGAGGATGAAGGCGACGCCGAGGGTCAGCAGGACCTGTCGCAGCTCATAGCCGCGGACGAAGCGAAGAAGGCCCTGATCGAGCACGAAGCCGATGATCGCGATCACGACCATGGCGCCGAGGATTCCGGCGACGAAATTGCCGGTCAGGCTGGCGACGGTGTAGCCGACATAGCCACCGAACAGATACAGGGCGCCGTGGGCGAGGTTCACGATGCGCAGGAGGCCAAAGATCAGCGTGAACCCCGAGGCCACGATGAACAGGAGCCCCGCGAAGGTCAGGCCGTTCAGGATCTGGAAGGCATTCAGAGCGCCCATCAGCGGACTCCGCCGGCCGCTTGCGGCCTCTGGCTGAGGTACCAGTCGTAGATCTGCTCGCCGCTCATATAGGCGACGCCGTCGTGACGGCCGATATGCTCGAAGATGCGGGAAAAGTGCTTCAGCCGGTGCGGCGCGCCCATGATGTAGGGGTGGACGACGAGCGCCATCACGCGGGCGGAATCGCGCGCATCGGCATAAAGCTGGTCGAACTGGTCGATGGCCCGGTCGTAATACTCCGAAGCCTTGTGATGCTGGATGAGCATCATGGCGACGTCGTTGCATTCCTGCGTGTAGGGAATGTTGACGATGGAACCGCCGCGGGTCTTCAGCTCGACCGGCTGATCGTCGAGCACCCAGTCGCAGAGATAGTCGTAGCCCGCCTCGTGCAGGAGATCAGGCGTCTCCCAGGTTTCCGTCAGGCCGGGCCCGAGCCAGCCACGCGGGCGTTTACCCGTGTAGGACTGGATGGCATCGGTGGTCTTGGCGATGTCCTCGCGCTCGTCAGGCACCTTCTGCATGTTCTTCTGGGTGTAGCCGTGACCCATGAACTCCCAGCCGCGCTTCTTGGCGGCGGCGGCGATCGGCTCATAGGCGCTGATCGCAGAGCCGTTGATGGCGAGGACCGCCGGCAGCGCAAAGCGATCGATCACCTCCAGCATCCGCCAGAAGCCGACGCGGTTACCGTATTCGTGCCAGGCCCAGTTCGGGATGTCGGGCATCGGCGAGCCGCCGGCCGGTGGCGTCAGCACCGTGCGCGGCATGGTCTCCTTCGGATTCCATTCCTCGACATTGACGATGAGCCAGACCGCGAGCCGCTTGCCGCCGGGCAGTGTCAGCTTCGGACGCTCCGAGATTGCGGAATAGGCGATGCGTTCGGTCGGCAGCATGTCAGGCCTCCCCTGCGCCGATGACGATCGAGATTTCGCCGAGGCCGTCGATGGCTCCGGTCATTTCATCACCGGCAACGACCGGGCCGACACCTGCCGGGGTGCCCGACATGATGATGTCGCCGGCTTCGAGGGCATAATCCTCCGAGAGTTTGGCGACGATCTCCGGCACGTTCCAGATCATCTGCGAGAGATCCCCGCGCTGGCGCTCCTGCCCGTTGACCGACAGGGTGATCGCCCCCTCCAGGCGGTGACCGACCAAAGATGCCGGGTGGAGCGGCCCGCATGGCGCGGAGCGATCGAAGGCCTTGCCGGCCTCCCAGGGCAGCATGCGCTTGCGCATGTCGACCTGGCGGTCGCGGCGCGTCAGATCGATGCCGATGGCATAGCCGTAGACGTGGTCGAGCGCGGCGGCGGCGCGAATGGCGCGCCCGGCTTTGCCGATGGCGATGACCAGCTCGATCTCGTGCTGGAAATCGGCGGTACCGACCGGATAGGGAATGGTGGCGCCCGACATGACGATCGCATCGCGTGGCTTCTGGAAGAAGAAGGGCGGGTCGCGCTCATCTCCTTCCTTCATCTCCCGGATGTGCTCCACATAGTTCCGACCGACGCAGTAGATGCGCCGCACCGGAAACAGGCCGTCGCCTCCCGCGACCGGCAGGGTGACGACCGGTGGGGGCGCGATGACATAGGCGGAGGCGGGCTGGGTCATGGCGCGCTTCAGGCTCCTGCCTTGGCGGTCTGGTACCAGTCGTAGATCTCTTCGCCGTTCCACATGACGACGTCGCCGAGCGAGCGGGCGTAGTCGTAGACCTCCTCGAGGTAGCGGATGCGGTGTGGCTGGCCGGAGATGTAGGGGTGGATCGCCACCGCCATGATCTTGGCGCGCTCGCCCCCCTCAGCATGAAGACGGTCGAGGGAATCCTTGCACCGGGTCGCCCAATAGGCGCTCTCGTGGTGCTGCACGATCATGGTCGGGATATCGTTGAGTTCGACCGTGTAGGGCAGCGTCGTCAGCGGGCCCTTCGCGGTCTGGATCACCGAGGGCTCGTCGTCCCAGACCCAGTCGCCGATATATTTCACGCCTGCTTCGGCGAGGAGTTCCGGCGTCTCGTAGGTCTGGGTGAGGCCGGGCCCGAGCCAGCCGATCGGCCGCTTGCCGGTGAACTTCTCGATCACGTCCATAGAGCGATGGATCATGCCGCGCTGATCCTCGACCTTGTGGATCGGCATCTGCTCATAGGCATGGCCCATGAACTCCCAGCCGGCATCCCGCGCCTCTGCGGCGACGCGCTCGTAGTCCTCGCAGACGCGCGCATTGAGCGAAAGCGTCGGGCGGATCCCCAGACGGCGGTAGAGGTCGAAGAAGCGCCAGACGCCAACGCGCATTCCGTATTCGTGCCAGCTCCAGTTCGGCACGTCTGGCAGCAGCACCTGGCCGGTGGGGGCGGGAATGACCTGTCGGGCCATGGGGCGGGAAATGTCCCAGACCTCCAGGTTGACGATGGTCCACAGGACCACGCGCGCCTTGCCCGGCAGCTTCAGCGGCGGGCGGTCGACGATGGCGGAGAAGGGCGCGCGGTCGCGGGGCAGCGTCATCGGAACGGGTCCTCAGCGGTAAGTGACGGTCCAGTCTTCATTGATGGTCGAACCCGCCTGCCGAAGAATGACGGACATCGGGCAGCGGGAATTCAGCTGGCGACGGATCTCGGCCATGTCGGCTTCCGAGCCGCTGGTCGTCGCCTTGACCTTGAGATCGATGGTCGGGAACGGCACCGGCACGTCGGCCTCCTGATCGATGCCGCGGTGGTCGAGCATGCCGATCACCTCGATGCCGTCGATCTTGAGGTCGACGCCGAGTTCATGCGCGATCCGTCGCGCGATCACGTTGGTGCAGCCGACCAGCGCACCGAGCATGGTCTCCAGCGGCGTCGGCCCGACATCGGTGCCGTGCCGGTAGGGCGGTTCGTCAATGACGAACGAGTGGCCGCGCACGCGCACTTCCGTGAGCGACATTGTCGGGCAGCGCCCCTCCAGTGCGGCCCGGATCAGCGGTTTCTGGGTCACCTTCATGCGATGGCCTTCCTCAGATCCGCGAGCGACGGCGCGAGCAAGCCCTCGAGGCTGGTGTAGAAGAAGCTGGCGCCCTTGCGACGCCAGTCGGCAATGGTGGCGGCCGTCACCGGCAGGCCATATGGTTTTCCTCGGGCGACGAGGCCGGCGGCGCAATCATCGACGGCCTGCCTGAGCTCGGGCCGTGACGTATCGCCGAGGAACCCCATCGAATGGGCGAGGTCGTTCGGCCCGATCAGGATGAGATCGATCCCGGGCGCGGTGGCGATGCCGTCGAGGGCGGCGATGCCGCCAACGCTCTCGATCTGCGCGATGAGAAGAAGATCGTCTTCCCGCCCCTTTGTCGCGGCCCGGGCGGTGGCGACGAGCATGTCGCATTCGGCGCGGCTTTCGACCTGGGGCAGGACGAGGCCATCGATTCCGCAATCGAAGTAGCGCGTGAGGATGGCCGGGTCGCGGCTCTCCGAGCGGACGATGGCGGAGATGCCGCCCGCCTGCGCCGCCCGCGCCATGGCGGGCACGGCATCGACGGAGATCGCGGTGCGCTCGCAGTCGATGAAGAGGCAATCGGCGCCAAGGCGCGCCAGCATGTCCGCCGCCGGCACACTGACGCCGCCGGGATTGACGGCGATCACCGTCCCCCCTGCCCTCAGACGTGCCTTGGCATGGTTGTTCACGCGGCTGCTCCCTTGGGCACTGCGAGTACGCCGAGGCCCATCACCGCGTCGGTGTCCATGACGAAGCCGAAGGCGGTGCGGATGCAGGCGAGCCCCGCCTGGTGCAGCTCCGGCCCGTCCATGGTCTCCACGCAATCCTCGACGACGATGACCGCGTAGTCGCGGACGTTGGCGGCGGTGGTGGTGGCGAGTACGCAGGAATTGGTGTTCACGCCGGTGATCAGCAGCGTGTTGATCCCATGGCTGCGCAGAAGGAAATCGAGGTCGGTGCCGAGGAAGCAGTCATAGCGCTTCTTGGTGTCGACCACCCAGTCGCGGGCATCGCGGAGCTCGGGAATGACTGTGCACCCCGGTCCGCCGAGAATATTGTGGCGCATGACGTTCTTGCGGGGATTGCCCGAGTCCTCGGCGCGCGTCCGCCAGAAGGCATTGGCGCGGATCTCGGCTTCGTCACGATAGCCGGTGATCTGGTGGATGACCGGAATGCCGTTCTCGCGGCACCAGCCGAAGAGCCGGCGGTTGGCAGCGATGACCTTCTTCGCGACCTCAGGCGAGGTCGGCATGGTCGCCACCTCCATGTCGAGATGGCCCCATGGAGGTCGATGGCGATGACGGCTGCCCTGGGATGATCGACGCCGAGATTCATGGGCCTTGCTCCTCTCCACGCCTCAGATGAGCGGGTTCCAGCCGGTCTTCAGCAGGGCTCGCTGGTCGATGCCGAAGACGTCGGCGAGCCAGTCGGCCAGGAGTTCCTGGCCGATCGTCGGATTGTCATGCTGGCAGTGCTCGGCCCCCGTCTCCTCCGGGTCGACGACGCGGAAGGTGACGTCGACGCCCTTGCTCCTGGCATATTCATAGGCCTTGGTCGCACCGGTGACGGTGAGGACGTCGTAGCCTCCGTGCAGGATGAGGTAGGGGCACTTCATGTGGTCGAGATGGCCGTTGAGGGTGAAGTCCCTCGCCTTTTCCATCGCCTCTTTCATCGTCGGCTTGCCGAAGACCCATTTGATGTGCATGGCGAGGCCGAAATCCTCGCCCTTGTCGCCCCACATCTCGTGCACATCCCAGATCGCGCCGTGGGAGATCGCCGCGGCGAGACGGTGCTCGTAGCAACCCGCGCGCGCCGCATAATAGCCGCCGAGGGACGAGCCGCAGACCGCGATCCGCTTGGGGTCGACGTCGGAGCGTGTCTCCAGCCAGTCGATGCATTTGCCGATGGCGAATTCCGTGTCGACGCGGTTGACGACGCCGTGTCGGCGCAGCGTTCCGCCCTGCCCCGGCCCGTCGATCATCAGGACCGAGATGCCACGCTGCAGGCAGCCATGAGCCTGCATGAACCACATCTCGTCCTTGATCGAGTCGAGGCCACCCATGCAGATCAGAACCGGGAGTCGGTCGCCGGGGAAAGGGGCGCGAACGAAATAGGCGCAGATCGGCTTGCCGTCCTCGTAGGGAATGTCGACGACCTCGCCCGGCGGGTTGAGCGAGCCGATGAACTTCTTCGAACAGGCCTCCATGGCCTCGAAGGTCGGCAGGCGGCGCGGATCGGTCGGCTCGAGGTGGAACTCGGCCTGGCGGTAATAGTCGGCCGCGCGCAGGAAGCAGTTCATGGCGGTGCGGATATGCCCATCGGCTTCCGCCCTCAGCCCGCGCTCCCAGTTGCGATCGCCGATCCTCTTCCACTCGATGTGCCAGCTCTCGAGATCGCCAGGGATCATCCGGGACGCCGCCTGGAACACCTCCGAAACGCTGCCGCCACCCTCCTGGGTCTCGCCGAGCCCGCGGCGGAACTGATAGGCCAGCCAGGGATGCTCGGGCCAATGGTGCCAGCCGTAGGGCTGGTAATGCGGCAGGCGGTTCTCGGTGATCTGCTCGATCGCGTTGTCGGGGAGACTGGCCATCGATCAACTCCGCCACACGGGTCCGCAAATCGAGGGCAATGCAGATCCCTCAACCCCGATGATTGGATACAAAACCTTAGTCGTCAACTCAGAATGTATACATTTCTGCACATTCTGGCGGCGAGCCGCGCCTATGGGTCACGCCATTGTGCCCTATTCCGCATCATATTGCGTACATTCCACATCTGATCCGGCCATCGCCCCACTTGCACATGGCCTCATTCCATACAAAATGGGCGACAGATTCATGGTGATTGCAGCCGGGCCGGTCCCTTCGATGGAAGACGCACAGAGCGCAAGTCAGGACGATGGTGTCGGCCAGAGCCGAACGCGCTCGCTCTCGGTCACCGACAGGATCCGTTCGGCGATCCTGTCCGGTGATTTCGCGCCGGGCGAGCGGCTGCGGGAGGTCCAGTTGAGCGAGACCCTCGGCGTGTCGCGGACGCCGATCCGGTCCGCCCTCCAGGCGCTGGCCAGCGAAGGCCTTCTCGACTACGCGCCGAACCGTGGCTATGCCGTCCGCAGTTTCCAGACCGCCGAGATCGTCGACGCCTATGAGATCAGGGCGATGATGGAGGCGCTGGCGGCCCGTTTCGCCGCCGAGCGTGGTCTGACGGATGCCGAACGACGGGTGGTTGAGGGTGCGCTCGCGGACGGGGACGCTCTCCTCGCCAAGGGCAGCCTGCAGGATGAAGATCGCGTCACCTATGGCGCCATCAATTTTGCCTTCCACGACGCCATCCATTCGGCAGCGCGCTGCCGGATGCTGGGCGAGATGATCCGGCTCTGCCAGAGCGTCGCCCCCTCCTCCCACCGCAACATCGTCGCCTTCGAATTCGAGGATGTGCGACGCCGTCACGACGACCATCACCGCATCTATGACGCGATCCTGGCGCGTGACAGCTATCGTGCCGAAATCCTCATGCGCGAACACGTCGCAAGCGTCAGGTCCTCGCTGGTGCGGTCGATGCTCAAGCGGGGCTCGGGCTCTCCGGCTTCAGGCGCGGCCGGGACCGTCGCCGATCGCGCCAGAGCGGTGAGCTGACCGGGGTGCGGTGAGCCCCTCCGGTCGTGCCGGCACGCAGTCACCGGCGGTGGCGGGTCCGCGCCCAGATCACCAGTTCAATCACGACCTTCGTCATAACGACGGCAAGCGCGAGACAGAAAAGGGCTTTCGAGACCACCCCCATCGCGCCCTCGATCAACAGGGCATGGACGATCGTTCCCACGACGATGACCACCGCCAGTCCCGTATGGCCCATCCGCCAGGTGGCCGGCGACAGACGCAGTCTTCCCCGCAGCATCGCCAGCAGGGCTGCAGCGAAGACCGCCCACATGGCGATGACGCCCCAGACGGAAAACGGCGTCGGTGACGCGAAGAGCAGCGCATCGATGACGTCCGGCGCGCTCGTCACCCAGAGTCCGCCGACATGGGCCAGCACCAGGACGACCAGCGCGACGCCGAGCCACCGGTGCACCTGCCGTCCCGGGCGGTCGGGAAGACCGGGAAGATGGCCGCCGGCCAGCAGGGCTGGATCAGCAAGAGCGCCATGGCCACGATGCCGGCAAAGCCGGCGGCGATGTAGACGGGTTCGCGCCAGGCCAGCAAAGGACTCCGCGCGGCGATCGCGATCGGCACACAGACGGCGACGGCCAGCGCCGCCCAGATAAGAACGGCACGGATGGACGGCACCAGTCTCAGACCGGCTGGAGCACGAAATCGACGCTCAAGCTCGTATCCCGCGCGCTGGCCATCACTGGACGCAGGAAGACGGTCCTGAAGCCCGCGCCGTCATAGGCGAGATGGCCGTGCGGCTGGCCGAAGATGGGAACGATCTGCGGCATTTCCAGCCGGAAGCTGCCGTCCGTAGCGGTCAGGGTCGCGCCATGGCTTTGCGGATCGGATTCACGCCCCTCGGTCGTGTGGGCCCAGATCTGGATACGGATACCGGACAGAGGCGCGCCATCGCCGGCGCGGCGCACGGTTCCCCTCATCCAGAAACCGCCGCCACCGATACGGCTGACGATCGGCGCACCGGGAATGTAGTTGTTGGCCCCGCCCCGCATCGTTGGCGTCGGCGCCAGGGCCTGCGCCCGGGCCGGCACCAGAAGCCCCGATGGCGGGGTCAGCAGGGCTGTGCCGGCGATGGCCGTACCGGTGGCAAGGAAGCGGCGGCGAGTTGATCGGTCGTTCATCAACGCAGTCTCTCCTGTCTCCGGTTCCGGAAGCTGCGTGGTTCGGTGCAACCGGGACAGTCGGCTCCCGCACCCCTCCGCATTCCGTCTCGTTGCACCATAAGGAGGGCAGGACCGTGGTTCGGCAAGCCGATCGCGCGGATTTGACCAGAGGGACTCGGGGCTCGCCTGTTGCCGCGAGCCCCCGGTCGTCATGGAAGGGCCTACTGGGCCTGCATGCCCGCCTTGGCTGCGACGTCCTTCCAGAGGGCGATCTGGGCCGCGACCTTCCGCGCCATCTCCTCGGGCGTGCTGGCGCTCGGGTAGCCGCCGAGGCTGGCGAGCCGGGCGCGAACCTCAGGCGACTCAACGGCCTGACGGATCGCCGTATTGAGCCTGTCGACGATCGGGCGCGGAACATTGTTCGGCGCGGCGAAGCCAATCCAGGCCATCATTTCGAGGCCCGGCGAGACGCTTTCGGACAGGGTCGGGACGGTCGGCGTGGCTGGCCAGCGCTGCGGTCCGGTGACGGCGAGTGCCCGCAGCTTGCCTCCCTCGATCGATGAGAGGACGGCCGCACCGGGAGCGATGATGAAGTCGACGCTGTTGCCGAGCACTCCGGTGATCGAGCCGGAATCGCCCCTATAGGGCACATGGACGAACTTCACGTCGAGCGCACTCGACATCAGTTCGAGGCCCATGTGGTGGCCCGTTCCGACGCCGGCCGTGCCCGCAGTCAGGACACCCGGCTTCGCCTTGGCCTCGGCGACGAGATCCTGGATCGTCTTGAAGCGGGACGCCTCGTTGACGACGATGAAGAACGGGAAGTCGGTGACCATCGACAGGAATTGGAAGTCGCTCACCGGATCGAAATTCAGCGTCCTGATCAGCGCCGGGGAAATGGCGTGGGCGGTGGTCAGCAGCACGATCGTGTAGCCGTCCGCATCGGCCCGGGCCGTCGCCTGGGAGGCGATGTTACCGCCGGCGCCGGGGCGCGGCTCGACGACAAGGGTCTGGCCCAACGTCTTGCGCATCTCCTCGGCCATGATGCGGGCGACGATGTCGGCGTTGCCGCCGGCGGCGAAGCCATGAAGGATGCGGATCGGCCGGTTGGGGAAGTCATTGGCCATAGCGGGGGTCGCCAGAGCGACGATCCCCATCAGAAGGGCGGCGAGATATCTGCGCATCGTATCCTCCAGTTCATTTTTGTCTTTGCGTGCCGCGCGGCGGCGGTGAAGCCGCCTCGAAGCTTGTCGGGGCCGATCAGGCCAATGGGTCAGGCACTTGGACACCGAGCTTCGAGGCGAGCGCCGCGAGACGGGAGCGCGTCCCGTCGGCGACGGGAACCCCGTCGGCAAGCCGGCGGCGGCGCTCACCATCCCCCCGCTCGCCGGGCAGGAGGACGGCGCCTCCAGGTGTCGGCTCCAGCGCCTTGATGGCGGCGGCAAGATCGGTCACGCCGATGGGGAACTGCTCGCCCGCGCCGAACGCGGATGGGTCGAGGGCCACGACGATCCCGTTGCCGCCGGGCTCGATTCCGTCGCGCAGGGCCAGGGTGATCAGCGGGTTGCCCACCAGCACGCTCGCCAGGATCTCGATCATCAGCGACAAGCCCGTGCCTTTCGGCCCGGCCATCGGCAACACCGCCTTGACCTGCGCCGGATCGGTCGTCTCGCGACCCTCGGCATCGACCGCCCAGCCGAGCGGTATGGCGCGGCCGGCGTCCTTGGCAGCGGTGATCTTGCCGGCGGCGACCGCCGCCGTCGACATGTCGAAGATCATCGGGCACCCACGGTGGGCCGTCGGCACTGCAATGGCCAGGGGATTGGTCGAAACGCCCTCGGACCGGGACCCATGATAGATCATCAACGGCTTCGATGCCGTCATGACCATGGCGGCAAAACCCGCCGCGGCGATCTTCTCGGCATAGATGCCGATGGCGCCGGCATGGGTGATGCGCTTGACGACGCACCAGCCGACACCGTGATCGCACGCCTGGGCAATGGCCCTGTCACTGGCGGCGTTCATCGCCACGGCTCCCGGCGCCCGGTCGGCATCGAGAACACTGACCGCGCCGCGCCCGGCGACCTGGCGAATGGAGGCCGCGGGATTGATCAGCCCCAGATCCACCATCTCGACATAGCGGGGGATCCGCAGGACGCCGTGGGACTCGACGCCGCGCAGATTGGCCCAGACCAGCATTTCCGCGGTCTGAGCGGCATGGTCAGGTGCAAAGCCGCCAGCCTCGAGGAGCGCGCAAGCGTAGCGCTCCAGCGTCGATGCCGCGATACGCCTTGCCGCCGACTTCGCCATTTCAGGCTCCCAGCGGGCTCGGGATAAACTTGTCGAGCCAGCCCTTCAGAATGGCCTTGGTGCGCGGAGCATCCTGGGGCGACAGGGGGAAATGCGAGGTTCCCGTCACGATGAGGAGTTCCGCCGGCTGGCCCGCCTTCTCGTACATCCGGAGCGACTGTTCGGTCGGCGTGATGATGTCGTCGGCGGTGTGGAAGAACAGGCTCGGGCGGGGTGAGATGTCGCCGACCACGTCATCGGCCCGGAAATTATACATGCTCCAGGCCGTCTCGACCGGGATCTCCATGATCGCCTTGGGCGAAAGGTTCTTGCGCAGGTGCTCGGGAATGGGCACCGCGTCGAACCGCGAGATCCACATGCTCTCCCCGGTCTCCTGCTTGTGACGGCGGCCCTTCTCGAGAAGGCCGGTGAACTTCGCCCAGGCCTCGGGCGTCGGATGCTGGCCGCGGAACTTGCGCTCGCCGTCCCCCCAGCCGCAGGACGAGATCACGCAGGCGAAGCGGCTATCGATGCCGGCGGCATAGACAGCAACAGCCGCACCGAAGCTATGGCCGAGGACGCCGATGCGATCGGGATCGACCTCCTCGCGGGACTGCAGAAAGGTCAGGGCATTCTTCGCATCCGCCACCTGATCGAAGCAACGGACCTGGGCACGTTCGCCTTCACTCTCGCCGCAGCAGCGGAAGTCGAAGCGCAGCACGACATAGCCCATCTCCTCGAGCATGCGCGCCTGAATCTCGGCATGGGACTCGTCCTTGGAGCCGACGAAGCCGTGCAGAACGATGAAGGCCGGCAGCTTCTGGCCGGGCTTGCGTCCTGCGGGAACGTGCAGGACGGCGGAGAGCTTCAAGCCATCCGACTGGAACGAGAGCTTTTCTTCCATGGGGCGATCCTCGGGCAATGCCTGGTTGTTGGCGCGGATGGTGACGGCGGGCAGTCGCCGTCAGCCGAGTTGCGCAAAGGGGAAGTTGAACTCGCGCCATTCGAGGGGCGCCGGTGTGCCCCAGACGTTCATCGCGCGGACATTCCCGGGGCGCTCCAGATTGGTGATGACGTTCGCGGTGAAGTTGGCGTCGTCGGCGATGAGCGACATGCCGCTGGAACACTCGATCATCGCACCGGCGGGATCGATGTAATAGGAATAGACGTTGTCGCCCGGACGATGGCGGCCAGGCCCCCACAGCATCTGCTTGTCGAAGCGGTCCAGCGTGTCGCCGAGGCGGATGAACTGGCTGGCGTCCAGAAACTCGAACGAAATGTGGTGCACGCCCACCTTGCCCTTCACAAGGCCGAGGATGTGATGCTGGCGGTTGCCGCCATACATCCAGCTGAGACTATCGTTGACGAGCCGCTCGGACAGCCGCAGGCCGCCGATGATCTCTAGCTGCCGGCGGGTCGCGGCGGGATCGGGCGTCAGCAGATTGATGTGGTCCATCCGGTTGGCACTGACGCCATAGGTCGGATGACGGCGCGCGGCCAGGTCATCGCGGATCGGGGTGTGTATCTCGAAGCGCAGCCCCTCGGGCGTGACGAAGGTGAACCCGGCCGCCATGCAGGACAGGCTCGGCTCGCGGCTGACGACGGTGCAGCCGGCCGAAGCGACATTGGCTTCGGCGGCGCGGACCGCATCGACCGTCAGGGCCTCGAGCCCGATCGTATGGGCCGAATTTTCGTCAGCGTGGACCAGCACGAGCTCGACCGCACGACCGTTCGAACTCAACCAGGTCTGCCCGTCACCCTTGTGGGTGACCTTCAGGCCAAGAATCTCGGTCGATTCGCGGACGACGGCGTCGACCACGTTGGTATTGATCTTCATGTGGCCGATGGCGTGCACCAAGTGCGTCATTCGTGCGCCCTCCCGCTAGGTCTATTTGCGATTTTGGTAGCGCAGTCCGCCGCCGGGATCAATCCATTTTCGACTGATGATCACATTTTCGAAAATCCCAAGAAACGGTCTGTCAGAGCCTGCTGGGCTATCCGTTTCGCCTGCACGCTATCGCCCCGCAGGCATCCACATGCATGGGCATTTTCGATATTCCCTGGGATTTGCGCTACGCTCGCGAAGCTGCGATACAGGGTGCGGTCGCCGCATGCCGCATCGCCTCCGCGATGCCGTGCGGCCCGCCGCTTGGCCCACGGAGCCGTTCGATGGCCGCGAAGTCAGACATCAAGGGAACCGACGAGACGCGAGCGGGAGACGTTCTCCACCGCATGCGCCTCGACATCATCAGTTGCGCCCTGAAGCCGGGAACGCGCATGCGGTTCGAGACGCTTAAGGAGCTTTACGCGGTCAGTTTCTCGACCTTGAGGGAAGCCCTGCAGCGCCTTGTCGCCGAAGGTCTGGTGATCAGCGAGGGGCAGCGCGGCTTCATGGTCGCGCCCCTCTATCTCTCCGATCTCCAGGATCTCACCGACGTCCGCGTGCTCGTCGATCAGGAATGCATCGCCCGGTCCATCCTTCATGGGGATGACGATTGGGAAGCGCAGATCATCGCCGCCTTCCATCGCATGGACCGCCTCAAGGCGCGGCTGAACGACCTCTACTTCATGTCGGACGAATGGGCGGTGCTCCATGGCGATTTCCACCGCTCGCTGGTCAGTGCCTGTCGTTCGCCGACGCTGCTCGATTTTCGTGACAAGCTGTTCCAGCGCGCCCATCGCTACCGCCGCATGTCCTGCCAGTTCCGGACGAAATGGCGGCCGAAGGATGTCGAGCATCGCACCTTGATGGAGACGGTCATCGCGCGCGATGCGCCCGCAGCCAAGAACCTGATCGAGCGGCACATTCGCGAAACGACGGAAAACGTCATCCAGAATGCCGGCCAGTTCCTCAGTACGGAACCCACCGCCTTCCCCGGCATCCTCAAGAGCATTGCCGCCGAATAGGCGGGACGCGGCGATCGGTGTTGATGTCGTGGCAGAAGGAGAGCGCGGCCCAACACGCTTGTGCGCACGGTGTCGATCGCGCCGTCCGCCCACCGCTGCCAGTGGATCGAGCCTCCCGACGGGCGTCACTCGCGTGCTGCACCAACTCGCAGCCGACAGCCGCTTGCGGACCCCGATATGGCGACGGGGCCTATGCGCTGGGCCCGTTTGCCCGGACCGCACCACACCCTCGGCGGCCTTGATCACCAACCGCAGCGCGCACAGGTCCTGATCGATGGGATCGCCCACATGGCGGCCGGGTGACTAGCGGCTCGGCGGTTTGGGGTTCGCCAGGAAGAACCGCACCATTTCCCGGCTCGCATCGGGCCCCCTCGGCTCCGTGAACGTGCCCGCTGCATTGCCGCCCGACCAGGCGTGGCCGGCGCCGTGGACCAGCCAGCGTTCGATGACCGGCCGGCCCTCCGGCAGTTCTTCGACGGTCACGCTGTAGCGCAGCCCCGCCGCAGTCGTGCCCGAGGTGGTGCGGATGATCAGCGTCCCGGCCGCGGCGCGGCTTTGCGCCAGGACCTGATCGGCGTTGACCGGATGGACGGTCATGTCGCGGTCGCCATGGAACAGGATGGTCGGCACGAACCGGGCGCCGGCCGAAGGACTGCGCTGCGGCAGTTCGGCAGCCCCGCCGCGCATGGCTGTGAGTGCCGACGTCATGTCGCGGGCAGCCCCACATGCGAGGCCCGAATGGACGCCAACGGCGGCGAAGATGTCGGGATAGACCTCGCCCATCACCGCCGCCGCTGCGCCACCGGCGGAGAGGCCCGCGATGAAGACCCGATCGGGATCGACAGCGAAATCCCCGGCGATCTGGCGTGTGATCCCGGCGATGATCGACGGTTCCCCGCCGACGCGCTTCTGGTCTTTCGTCCGGAACCAGTTCCAGCATTTCTGGGCGTTGGCCGCCTGGCTCTGGCCGGGATAGGCAATGAGCATGTCGTGCGCGTCGGCCAGACGGTTCATGCCGGTTCCCGTCGCGAAATCGTCCGGTGACTGCGTGCAGCCATGCAGCATGACGATGAGCGGGCGCGGCCGCGCGGCGTGTCCGGCGGGAACGTAGAGTTTATAGCCCCGGTGACCGTCGCGACCGCGGTAGAGATGATCGGCGAAATGGCCCCTCCCCTGCACCATGGCCTGATCGGCCATCGCTGCACCGGGAACCGTCCATCTGCCGTGCGGGGGTTCTGGCGACAGGTCGAGGGACGGCCGACCGGCATCGGCCTTTTCGGGCGGATCGGCCAACCGGGGCTGCCCGCGCAGAAGGGCGGTCGCCTCCATGAGCCGGCCGGCTCTGGTCAGACGGGTCGCCTCGAGCATCGCTTCCATCGAAACAGCGGGCATTCTTCATCCTGGATTGGTGTGTAAGGGCAAAGAAAACCGGTTCTTCCTTGCAGAGTACCCGATAGCACGGCCGTCGCCGACACCCTTTCGGGTCGCAGCCTGGGAGAACGCCCGCGAAAACGCCTCGTTCCAAACAGGGGACCAACCTTGCGCGGGAGCTATTCCAGGTCCTTCGCCTCAGGCCGCCGGCGGGGCGGGCGGCGCATTGGCGTCCTCATGGACGATCGAGACCAGCGTCCCCGGATGGCCTTTCTCGACCACGACGGTGGCTTCCAGATGGCTGGCGAGCGCCTGGACAATGCTCGTGCCGAGACCGGGTGGAGGACTGACTTCGCCCATGCCCACGCCGTCGTCGCCGACGGAGAGCGTCCAGTCAGGTCCGCCAGACTGATAGTCGACCTCGATCTTGCCGGCTCGCCCATCCGGAAAAGCGTGTTTCAGGGCGTTGATCACCAGTTCCGTCACCAGCAGCCCCAGGCTGACCGAGATATCGGCATTCACCCAACGATCGTCGGACGTCACCTCGAGCCTGACCAGATCCGGATCGAAAATCATCGAGGCCGCGAGGCTGTTGCAGAGCTGGGCGAAATAGGGGCGCAGCGCGACCTGTTCGATGCCGCTGATCGCCAATTGCCGCTGCACGGCTGCGACGGACAGAAGACGGTGATGGGCAGCCTCGAGGTGGCTGCGCGTCTCCTGGGACTGAACCTTGCGCGCACTCTGCATCAACAGGCTGGCGATGATCTGCAGGCTGTTGGCGACCCGGTGCTGGATCTCCTGGACCAGGACGATCTTCTGCCGGACGAGATCGTCCTTCTCCTGCAGAACTTGCCGTGCCGAGGCTTCGTTGGCCCGCAACTGCGTGACGTCGGTGATGGTGACGAGGAGCCGCACATCACCCCCGTCGCCGTATCGAAGCTTGTGGGCATTGACGACGAGGAACCGCGCGCGATTGGATCCACGGGCAAATTCCAGCTCGTAGGGGCCCACCTCCGTGTCGCTGGCGATGGCTGCCAGCAGAAGCGAGCGCAGCCTCGGCAGGGCCCAGTCGCCACTCCCGGGGGAGAAGAGGTCATGGCCCTCGACAGTTCCGGGTTCGAGCTTGAAGCTGCTGTAGAAAGAGGCGCTCGCCGAAACGACGGTGAAGTTCTGATCGAGCAACAAAAGGGGAGCCTGCGACGACGCGACCAGGGCGAGCGCCAGATCAGGGGCTATGTGCGAGGGAGGCGACAGGACGGAAGCCAAGGCAAGGCCTTCTGGGGTTGCCGATGGCGCGGCCGGAAGCCGCGCTCGGCCGAGCGGGAAAAACGGGAATGATCGACAAGGGCGCTCGGCGATTAACGTAGCAGACTGAACATCCCCCGTCCAATATTTACCGCTGTCCGCAAAAATATCTGGAACTAAAATCATAATTGATGGTTGGTTTTTCACCTCGCATCCGTATAAAGGATGACAGACTTATGGCTCCCATGAAACATATATAGCCTGTTGTTTTTCTGATTCTATACAAAGTTTTTGCCCAAATAATGCGATATATACTATGAGTTATCTCAGAAATCTCCCTTTTTGCCAACTCCCTGCGGAATACCCCCATGACCTCACCAACCCCGATCCTGATCGTCGAGGACGAAACAATTTTGCTGATCGACCTTCAAGCCGGCCTCGAAGATGGTGGCTATACGGTTCTGGCGGCCCAGAACGCGGAGGAGGCACTGTCCGTTCTCCTGGCTGCACAGGGACAGATCCAGGCGCTGGTGACCGACATCGATATCGGACGGTCCGGCGTCAGCGGATGGGACATCGCCGAGCGCGCCCGCGAGGGACAACCGGACCTGCCCGTCATCTACATGACCGGTGCCAGTGCAGACGAATGGGAATCCCGCGGCGTGCCGCAGAGCATCCTTCTGCCAAAGCCCTTCGCGATGGCGCAGATCACCACCGCCGTCTCGCAATTGCTCAACAAGAGCCCCGAGCCGCCCGCGCAGAGATGAAGCCCGGCGGAGGAGGCGCGTCGACCGCCATCGCCCCCGCGACTGCTAGAAGATGCCGCCGGGGTACGACGGCCGGTGCAACGGACCCCTGCGCCGGATGATCTGGCGCGCGGGGCGGCGGCTGCAGGCGCCCATCAGATCGTCACGCCCCATTTGACGCGGGACCGCTGAATGACTGGCTGCAAGGCGCCGCCCCTGCCCTCGCCGCCCGCGGCATCCCTCTCTGCGAATGGCGGCGCGACTGGGATGCGACGATGTGGCCGCAGGTGACGGCAGGGTTCTACAAGGTCCAGCAGAAGATCCCCGACCTTCTGTCCGGGCTCGACGCCGACCGGTCCTCCTAGCGCGACAGTGGCAGGGGTGGCGGTGGCGTGGTCGCACCCGGGCCGAGCGAGCGCTGCACCATGACACTGTCGGCCCAGCGCCCATATCGATAGGCGACGCCGGGGAGATGGGCGACGCGGACGAATCCGAAGGACTCGTGCAGGCCGAGCGAGGCGGCATTGTCGGCATCGACATAGCCGATCATCTGCCGGAAGCCGGCGGCGGCGCAGGCATCGATCATCTCCTTCAGCAGCGCCCGTCCGACACCGCGACCGAGGTGGTCGTGGTGCACATAGATCGAGTGCTTGACGGTGTAGCGATAGGCCGGCCGCTTGCGGAACAGCACGACATAGGCATAGCCGACGACGCGCCCCTCGACGGTCGCTGCGAGATGCGGATAGCGCCGGGTGCGGAAATTCTTCCGCCGCTCGCGCAGGTCGTCGGGCTCCGGCGTTTCCCCGTCGTCGACGCCTTCCTCGACGCCGCGGCGGATGTGATGCCGGTAGATCGCCAGCATGTCCTCGACATCGGAGTCGCGCGAAGGGCGGACGGTGATCGGGAAGAGCTCGCTCATGGTGTCCCGCCTATTCCGTCACGACATAGGTGTGGAGCCGGATGCGCCCGGCCTCATCGATCTCGCGATAGACGCCCTGGATCTCGACCTCGAAGCCGGGGAACGTGTTGAAACAGGCCTCGAACATCTTGAGATAGTCGATCATCGGCTGCGCCTTCTCGGTCAGGCGCTCGCCCGGCACCACGGTCGCGATGCCCGGAGGATAGACCACGAAGGGCGTCGTCGCGATGCGTCCGGCGATCTGGTCGATCGGCAGGTAGTCGACATCGTTGCGCACCAGGCACCGTGCGGCGTGGTGCGGCGACATGGCCATCTCCGGCAGGTGCTCGATCGAGAACTGTCGCGCCTGCAGGGCGCTCACATCCGCCTGGCGGAAGAAGCGATGCATGTCGGCGCAGAGGTCGCGCAGGCGCACGCCCGCGTAGCGCTGCGGCCGGCGGCGGAAAAATTCCGGGATCGCCTCCTCGATGGTGACGTTGTCGTCGTGCAGCCTCTTGAAGGCGACAAGCCCGCTGACGAGGGTACCCGCCTTGCTGGCCTCGACGCCCGGGGTCAGCAGGAAGAGTAGCGAGTTGAGGTCGTTCTTCTCCGGAACGATGCGGTTTTCGCGCAGATACTGGGCGACGATCGGCGCGGGAATCCCGTGATCGGCATAGGCGCCGGTGGCGCGATCGAAGCCGGGCGTGAGAAGCGTCAGCTTGTTGGGATCGGTGATGGCGAAGCCGGGCGCCATGTCGGGAAAGCCGTGCCAGCCGGCCCCCGGCGCCAGTTCCCAGAAGGACGGATCGGCGACGAGCTGGTCGGTGCTGATCGATTCCCAGGCGACATCGTGGAAGGCACCCGGGCGGGCCGCGTCCGGAATCGCCACCCGGTCCGGCACGAAGGGCTCGAAGAACCAGCGCCGCTCCGGCCGCTGTTCCTTCTCCTCGAACTCGCGCCTGACCGCCCGGATCTTCTTGCGCAGTTCGATGCCGAGCCGGATCGTGTCGTCCCACAGGACAACGCCCGAGCGGCCCTTCATCATCTGCGCGCCGACGTCGAGCGAGGCGAACAGCGGGTAGAAGGGCGAGGTCGAGGCGTGTTGCATGAAGCTCTCGTTGAAGCGACGATGCTCGACGCGCCGCTTCTGGCCCTTGATGTGGCGATCCTTCATGTGGATTTGCGAGGCCTGCGAAAAGCTCGCGAGCTGCTTGTGGGTCGACTGGGTGGCGATGATACCCGGCGCATCCGGCCCGAGCTCGCCGAGGCCCATGGCGAAGCGCCCGGCATAGAGCGGGTGGAACTTCATGAAGCCCGCCCAGGCCTCGTCGAACAGGATGTAGTCGCAGAGGTGGCCGATGCGCTCGAGGATGATCTCGGCATTGTGGATCGTCCCGTCATAGGTGCATTGCTCGATCACGGCGACGCGGAACGGCCGCGGCCTCTTCCAGGCGTCCGGATCCTTGACGAGGGGATGGCTGCGGATGCGCTCGCGCAGCACGCTCTCGTCGAAGGCGTCGTGGCACATCGGGCCGATCAGGCCCCAGGCATTGCGGGCCGTCGGGATATAGACCGGGATGCCGCCCGCCATCATCAGGGCGCCATGGTGGGCGGCCTTGTGGTTGTTGCGATCGAAGAGAACGAGGTCGCCTTCGGTCACCAGCGCCCCGAGGGCGATCTTGTTGGACGAGGAGGTGCCGTTGAGCACGAAATAGGTCTTCTCCGCACCGAATATCTTGGCTGCCTCCTTCTGGGCGTGCAGTGCGGGACCCTCATGGGTCAGGAGGTCGCCGAGATCGAGGACGGAATTGTCGAGGTCGTCGCGGAACACCGCCTCCCCCAGATGCTCCATGAACACCCGGCCGATCGGACTGCGGCTGTAGAAGACGCCGCCATTGTGGCCCGGGCAGGTCCAGAGCTGGTTGCCCTCCTCGGCATAGTCGACGAGCTGGCCGAAGAAGGGCGTCTTCAATGTCTCGGCATATTGCTTCAACCGGCTGATCAGGTTCTTGGCGATGAAGGCCGGCGTTTCCTCCGAGAGAAAGACATAGCCGTCGATGAAGTCGAGGACCTCCACCGGCAGGTCCTCGAAGCGCTTGCGGCGGATCAGCAGGATGATGGGAAAGTCGAGGCCGCGCCGGCGCATGAGGTTGATCAGCGCCGAGGTACGGCCCTCGAGGCCTTTCTTGCCCCAGTCGACCACCATGCAGCCTATGGCCGCATCGGTCTGGACGGCGATCTCCGCATCTTCCAGCTTCGGTGCCTTGACCACCTCGAAACCGGATTTCTCGATCTGGTCGACGATCTGGTGGAAGCGCTGGCCCTCCAGATCCTCCTCATCGAAGGCAGGTGTCGCGAAGAGGAAGTTGAAGCGCTTGAAATAGTCCATCGGGATCCTGCTCCGGTTCGGCCGATCTGTGTCGAAGCCTTTGGTGACACCAGGGTGACGCAGGCCGGCGACAGGCGATACCACGCGCGCGCGCGCCTGTCCGTCCGCCGGTGCGAGGAGCCGCCTATGCCGGGGCCCGGCATGGGGCGCCCCCTTCGCCGGGGGCCGGCAGAGGAGGCCCCTATCGGCGCTCGCCTCCCCCCCCCCCGTCGCGC
>JAIEPJ010000084.1 GCA_019749835.1 Phreatobacter sp.
AAGGAGATGGCACGGTCGAGCGCCTGGATCATCTTCGGTGCGAAGCGCTGCACGGTGGGATCGGGCACATTGGCGAGCCGGTCGGAGAAGAGCTGTGCCGAGGCGAGCAGGTTCCGCAGGTCGTGGTTGATCTTGGAGACCGCGAGCCCGAGGGCGGCGAGGCGCGAGCGCTGCGCCAGCATGTCGTGCAGGGAATGCTGCATGGACTGGAGCTCATATTCGGCGACGCCGACCTCGTCCTTGCGGCCGGTGGGCACGATGGCCCGGCTGATGTCCTCGGGGTTCTCGCGGAAGGCGATCATCGTGTTGGTGAGCCGCCGCATCGGGCGCACGAACATCAGATGCAGCGTCACATAGACCAGCGCCGCCGACAGGGCCGAGATGAACAGCGAGTAGATCAGCAGCGTCTTGGAAAAGGTCAGCATGGCGTGGCGCAAGGGCGTCTCGTCCATGACGATCTCGACGAAATCGCCGACGGCGCGGGCGTCCCCCATGACGCGGATGGTGCGCCCGTCGGGGGCGAAGAGCGTCGCGAAAGCCTCCGGGATAGACCGGAAGATCGGCTGGTTGCGCATGTCGATGGCAACATCGACCTCGGGCATCTCGTCGGAGGCGGCGAGAAGGCGGCGGGCCGGCCCGGTCTTCAGCGCCACGGCCTTGGCGCCGGCGCTGTCCAGCAGTTCGCGCACCAGGGCTTCGGGCACCATGCCGCTCGGCGCGGCCTCGAGGACGAGGGCGGCGGTACGCCCGGCAGCCAGGCGGTCGTCAAGCCAGGAATTGCGGAAATTGGCCACCGCCGGCACGTAGATGAGGACTTCGGCGATGAGAATGAACAGCGTCGTCAGGATCAGCAGCTTGCCGGAGAGGCCGACGCCGCGCGACGGCACAGGCGCCGCGGCGTCCAGCGCCGCCGGGTCGATGCCAGCCGGTCGCGGCAAGGGCGCCGCAATCCGGGCCTGGCGATCATCCGTCCTGTCGTCCATCCGTGTTCCGTCAGTCCTGTTTCAGCCGAACCAGCGTAGCAGACGGATGTTCCGTCTGATCGAGGGATTCGACAACCGGTCGCCGAAATAGGCGATCGCGGCCCGTTTGCCCATGTCCGATACGCTCGGATAGGGCAACTGGATGGCGGCAAGATTGTGGACCTTCAGGCCCGCGCCGATGGCGAGGGCGAGGGGTGCGGCGATCGCAGCCGCCTCCCGCCCGAGGATGGCTGCGCCCAGGATGTGCCCCTTGGCCGAGACGATCAGCTTCACATGACCCTCCACCGCCCCGGCGTCACGGGCCGGCAAGCTGGCACCGGCGGGCAGGCGCAGGACGCGGCAGCGCGGGTCACGCCGCCGCGCCTCGGTCTCGCCGAGGCCGATCTCGACGACGGCCGGCGTGGTGTGGGCGAGGCGCATGGGCACGAGGTCGCTGGCGCGCACCGCCTTGCGGAAGAGGATGTTCTGCGCCACCAGCGCGCCCTGACGTTCGGACAGGCCGGCCTCCGCCGCCGGGTCGCCGGTCTCGCCGAGGGCGAAGATGCGGCGGTTCGCCGTCAGCAGCGCAGCGTCGACCGGAATGCCGGCCGGCCCATGGACGATGCCGGCCGCCTCGAGGCCCAGCGTCGTGACGGTCGGCAGCCGTCCGGCCGAGACCAGGACATGCGAGACGACCAGGGCGCCGTCCTCGCTCCCCCGGCTGGCCTGGACGGCGATGCCGTCGGCATGGGGCGACACGCCGGTGACGCGCGCCTGTTCGAAGAGCGTGACGCCGTCGGCCGAGAGCCGGTCGCGCAGGGCGGCAGCCATGTCGGCGTCGAAGCCCGGCAGCAGGCCTTCGGCAGCGAAGAGGCTGACGCGGGCCCCGAGCCGGCGGAAGCCCTGGGCGAGGGCGACGGCAGCGGCATCGCCGCCGATGACCGCGAGATGGTTTGGCACCGCGGCGAGATCCCAGACCGTGTCCGTCGTCAGCACGGGGATGTCGGACAGGCCGGGGATCGTCGGCATCTGCGGCTGCGAGCCGGTGGCGATGACGAAGCGGCGGGCATGGACGGCACGGCCTCCCGCCGCGATGCTGCGCGGGCCGGTGAAGGTCGCCGCTCCCTCGATGACGCGGATGCCGGCCGCGGCGAGGCGATGCGAGGTCGCCTCCACCGCATGACGGCGCAAGGCCGCCGCGATCCGGTCCTGCACCGTCGCCCAGGAGCAGGCGGTGGCCTCGGCGGTCGCGTCGCGCAGCACGGTCAGGCGCAGCGCCAGTCCCTGGAGGGTCAGGCCCGCCGCGGGAGGCCGGATCAGAGCCACCGGCGCGCCCCAGGCGGCGAGCGCCAGGGCCACGAAGAGACCGCCGGGATCATCGCCGACGATGCAGGCATCCACGGTGTCGACGGGCAGAAGGGAGGCGGCGGTGCTCATGGCGCAGTTGTGGGATGCGGGGCCAGCGATGTCGAGAGCCGCGCGTTCCGGCAGGCAATGCAGGCTGTGGGCTGTCATCGGTCCGTCGCAGGTCCGTAGGCGTCGCGTCATGCGGGTTGTGCAGAAGGGCGTCGTGATCTCACATTCCGGAGTTTCCATGCGCGCTCTCGTCCTGCTGGCCGGCCTCCTGGCCGCAAGCCCAGCCTTCGCCGATGCGGAGTTTCCCGCGTCCCTCGCCGGCCACGCCATTCTGCCGGCCGAGACCTTCATCGCGCCGCCGGCCGATGCACCGGCCGACCTGCAGGTCTCCGGCAAGTTCACCGGAGATGCCCGCGCCGACAATCCCGGCACGATCATGGGCCGCTCCGCCGGCCGCCCGACCGGGGTGTCGGTACCCTTCCGCGGCCAGCCGGTGCAGGGCCATTCCGGCATTCGCCGCATGGCCGATGGCACCTACTGGGTGCTGACCGACAATGGTTTCGGCAACAAGCGCAATTCGCCCGACGCCATGCTCTTCCTCAGCCACTACCGCATCGATTTCGAGAAGGGCACGTTCGAGCGCATCGCCACGGTGTTCCTCTCCGACCCCGACAAGAAGGTGCCATTCCGCATCGCCAACGAGGCGACCGACCGGCGCTACCTGACCGGCGCCGATTTCGATCCCGAGAGCTTTCAGATCATCAACGGCAAGATCTGGATCGGCGAGGAATTCGGCCCCTTCCTCATCCGCGCGGACATGAGCGGCAAGATCGAGGCGGTCTTCGAGACCATGATCGACGGCCAGGTCGCCCGTTCGCCGGACCATCCGGCGATGGTCTCGCCGGCCATCCCGAGCGCGTCGATGGATTTCCGCGTCCGCCGCACCAAGGGCTTCGAGGGCATGGCGGCCTCGCCGGACGGACGTTTCCTCTACCCGCTGCTGGAAGGCGCGCTGTGGGACCCGGCAACCCGGGCCCTGGAGCAGGTCGACGGACGCGAATATCTGCGCATCCTCGAGTTCGACGTCGCCGCCGGC
This sequence comes from Phreatobacter sp., assembly GCA_019749835.1. Lineage (GTDB taxonomy): Bacteria > Pseudomonadota > Alphaproteobacteria > Rhizobiales > Phreatobacteraceae > Phreatobacter. Next base: position 3,415 of record JAIEPJ010000084.1, read on the forward strand.
CGCTATACCGGCCGCCACTGGAAATATGTCCTCGACGCCAACGGCCTGTCGATCGGCGACTTCAACATGATCGATGCCACGACAGCGCTGATCATCGAGCGTGACGACAACGAGGGCGTGCCGGAGCGGGCCTGCCCTGCCGGTCAGCGGGCCGAAAACTGCTTCCATGCGCTGCCGCGCATCAAGCGCGTCTGGAAGATCGAGATGACGGACGCCAATGCCGGCAACGCCGTGCGCAAGATCGGCTTCATCGACCTGCTGAAGATCCGCGATCCGAACAACCGTTCGCGCGTGCCGCTGTCGGGCGGTCACTTCCAGTTCCCGTTCTTCACGATCGAGAACGTCGACGTCGTCGATGCCGACCACATCATCGTCGGCAACGACAACAACCTGCCCTTCTCGTCCAGCCGCGACCCCAACAAGGCCGACGGCAACGAGATGGTGCTGCTGCGGGTGCCGGAATTCCTGCGCGCCCGCTGATCGCGGCGACCTGTTCCCGTCAGAGGGGGCCCGGCTTCGGCCGGGCCCTTGCGTTTCAGGCGGAGAGCGGCGCGGTCTTCGTCATGCGGGTCAGGTTGCGGCGGACGGCGAAGATGCGGCCCCAGGCGTCGCCCTTCAGGTCCTGACGGTAGCCCGTGTAGCCGAGGAGGTCGTCCCAGGCGAATTCCTCGTCGTGGAGCAGATCGAAATCGGCGGCCAGCGTCGCCCGGATCTGCGCGCGGTTCTTGCGGTTCTGGAACTCGAGCAGAACCAGCGATGTGCGCGACAGGTCGAGATGGGCCAGCACCTCGCCCTCGCCGCCCTCGATGTCGATCTTGACCACATCGGCGGAGGGCAGCGAGGTGGGGTCGACCACGTCGACCTCGTAGGTCTCCACCAGGGTGCCCTCGGCGAAGGTATCGCCGGAATAGGCGGCGAGGCCCGACTCGCCGTCGCCGGCGAAGCGGCTGTGGAAGGTCGCCTTTGTCTGGCCGCCGGGAAACAGCGCGGCATTGACGATGGTGATGTCGCGGCGCCCCGCCGTGTTCTGCTTCAGGAACTCGAAGGTGCCCGGGTGAGGCTCGAAGGAGCGCACATGGCTGCCGGGCCAGCGGGCCGAGGACCAGAGCGCGAAGGAGCCGACATTGGCGCCGATGTCGAGAATATCCAGCCCGACGCCATCGTAGTCGGCTTCGTATTCACCCTCGAGGACGTGGCGGATCGCCGCCTCCATCGGCTCGGGGCAGGCGACGGACATGGGAATGCGGGCGACGTAGCGGCTCACGGGTGCGGCTCCCTGACGAAGAGGTCGTGGGGGTCTATCACGTTTTCCGCATGGCGTAGCGGGGTCGCGCGTCAGAGGCCGTTGATCGGCGAAGGTGCACCGGTCACCACCGCCAGCAGGCGCTCGGTGGCGACCTGCAGCGGCCCATCGTTGACGATCACCACGTCGGGCTCGACCGGTGCCGCGACACGGCGCTCGACGCGGGCGGCGGCGTCGCCGTCGCTGGCGCGCCCGCGCGCGGCGACCCGGGCCAGCAACACGTCGGGGGGCGCGGTGATTTCCACCACGGTGACGTTGCGATAGCGCCGACGGGCCACGGCCACTACCTCGCGCGAGACGTTGCAGACAGCCGTGCGGCCACCATAGAGCGCGTGGTCGATCACCGCGGGGATGCCGTAATGATGGCCATGGGCCGTCCAGGCCAGCGCAAAGCCGCCCGCCTCGGCGATGCGCCGGAATGTCGGCTCGTCGGCCTCCACATTGTCCTCGGTCGCAGAGGGCGGACGGGTGACGATGCGGCGGGGGAAGAGAACGCTGTCGCTGGCGGCGAGACGCTGGCGGACGGCGGCGAGGAGCGAGTCCTTGCCCGCCCCGCTCGGACCGACCACGAGGACGAGCCGTCCCGGCCCGATGGGGCGCTGTTCGGCGATCGGTCCTTCGTCACCGCGCAGTCCCGGTGCCATGTCAGGCGATCCTGCGGCCGGTGCGCCAGACCTCGCGCACGACGGGCCTGTCGCCGACCAGCGCGACGCGGACGAGATCGCCACGCTTGCCCACGGCGATTTCACCCCGGTCGGTCATGCCGGTGGCGAGCGCCGGCTTCAGAGTCACCGTCTGGATGGCGCCGGCGAGCCCTCCGAGGGCCGGTACGTCGCGCAGGTCGAAGGCGCCATGAATCAGGCTGATCGGCACGTAGTCGGAGGACAGGATGTCGAGGACGCCGGCGGCGGCGAGGTCGACCGCCGAGACATTGCCGGAATGCGAGCCGCCGCGCACCACGTTGGGCGCGCCCATCAGCACCGAAATGCCGGCCGCGTGGGAGGCGCGCGCCGCCTCCACCGTGGTCGGAAACTCGGCGATGGAGACGCGATCGGCGACGGATTCCGCCACGTGGTCGATGATCGTGTCGTCATGGCTGGCGAGCGCGATGCCGGCCCGGTGGGCGAGGGCCACCAGACCGCGCTTGTTGGGGTCGCCAATCTCGGCGGCGCGGGCGCGGCGGTTGGCAAAGAGCTTGTCGAGATCGGCCTCCGACAGGCCGGTCTTGCCGCGGTAATAGGTGCGCAGCTTCTCCTCGTCGCGGAACTGGCGCTGGCCGGGCGTGTGGTCCATCAGCGACATGAGACGGACGTCGAAGCGCGCGAGGTAGCTTTCCGCCTCCTCGACCACGCCGCGCGAGGGGATCTCGCAGCGCAGGTGGGTGTGATGGTCGGAGCGCAGCAGGCCCGTTCCCTTCGCCGTCTCGATGGCCTCCGACAGGTCGAGCAGGCCGTCGGCCGTGGTCGGCCGGTCGTCATCGGAGCCGATGCGCAGGCTGTCGAAGACGGTGGTGATGCCGGAGGAGGCGATCTGCGCGTCATAGGCGAAGACGGCCGAGAGCGGATCCCAGTGCACCTTGGGACGCGGCTGGTAATGCGGTTCGAGATGGTCGGTGTGCAGCTCGACGAGGCCGGGGATGAGCAGGTCCTCGCCGAGGTCGACGGCCCCGGCGCGCTGGTGGTCGGCCTCGACGGCGACGATGATCCCGTCCTCCACCACCACGGTCGCCGCCGTCTCGCGGTCGGCGAGCACGACGCGGCGGGAGAAGAGTGTCAGCGAGCCGATTTCGTCCGGGGTGGTCATGGTCGTCCTCATGCGGCGCTCGCGGCGAAGCGCGTGACGTCGACGATCCGGGTGGCGACCCGCTCGCGGACGTCGTCATCGTGGAAAATGCCGACGATGGCGGTGCCGGCCGCCTTCTTGGCTTCGATCAGCTCGACCACGGCTGCGCGATTCTTGGCGTCGAGGGAAGCGGTCGGCTCGTCGAGCAGCAGGATGGGATGGTCGGCGATGAAGCCGCGGGCGATGTTGACCCGCTGCTGCTCGCCGCCCGAGAAGGTCGCCGGCGGCAGCGACCACAGGCGCTCGGGCACGTTCAGGAGGGTCAGGAGCCGGCGGGCGCGGGCCTGCGCCTCGTCGCGTCCGAGGCCGAAGGCGGTGGCCGCCTCTTCGACGACCGCGAGGGCCGGAACGCGCGGGATGACGCGCAGGAACTGCGAGACATAGCCGATGGTGGTGCGGCGCAGGGCCATGACCCGGCGTGGCGCGGCGGTGGCGACATCGACGGTCTCGGTCCTGTCGATCACCCGGATGGCGCCGCCGTCGGCGCGGTAATTGCCGTAGATCATCTTGAGGACCGACGACTTGCCGGCGCCTGAGGGGCCGCCGAGCACGACGCATTCGCCGGCCGCCACGTCGAGCGAGATGCCGGCGACGACCGGGATCACCAGGCCGCCCTGCAGGTGCATGGTGAAGGTCTTGGCCAGGTTGTCGAGAGCGAGGAGGGGCGCTGTCATGTCCGTCTCACGGCTGCAGGATGGAGGAGACGAGGAGCTGGGTATAGGGCTCGCGCGGATCGTCCAGCACCTGGTCGGTCAGGCCGGTCTCGATGGCGCGGCCGTCCTTCATGACGAGGATGCGGTGCGACAGGAGGCGCGCCACCGCCAGGTCGTGGGTGACGACGATGGCGGCGAGGCCAAGATCGGCGACGAGGCCGCGGACGAGGTCGAGGAGGCGCGCCTGTACGGAGACGTCGAGACCGCCGGTCGGCTCGTCCATGAAGACGAGGCGCGGCGCCGTGACGAGGTTGCGGGCGATCTGCAGGCGCTGGCGCATGCCGCCCGAATAGGCGGTGGGGCGTTCGTCGATGCGGCCCGCATCGATCTCGACACGCTCGAGCCAGGTCTCGGCCTCGGTACGGATCTTCCCGTAGTGCCGCCAGCCGACCGCCATGAGGCGTTCGCCGACATTGGCGCCGGCCGAGACGCCCATGCGCAGGCCCTGTTCGGCATGCTGGTGGACGAAGCCCCAGTCGGTGCGGAAGAGGAAGCGCCGTTCGGCCTCGGAGAGCGTGAGGATGTCGCGGGTGACGCCGTCGCGCATGCGGTAGAGGACGCGGCCGTCGGAGGGCGCGAGCTGGCCGGAGAGCAGCTTCAGCAGCGTCGACTTGCCCGACCCGGATTCGCCGACCACGGCGAGGACTTCGCCGGGATAGAGCTCGAAGCCGACGTCGCGGCAGCCGATGCGGGCGCCGTAAAACTTGGTGACGGTCTCGGCGGTGAGAAGGGGAGCGTCGGTCATGGCGTTGCTCATTCCGCCGCTCCCGCGATCGCCGCCGGCGCCTCGCCCAGCAGGGCTCCACGATGGCCTTCCGCCCGCCGCTCCTCGCAATGGTCGGTGTCTGAGCAGACGAACATCCGCCCGCCGGCATCGTCGGTGATGACCTCGTCGAGATAGGTATGCGTGGCGCCGCAGAGGGCGCAGGCGTGGTCGAACTTGGTCGGCTCGAAGGGGTGGTCGTCGAAATCGAGGGAGACGACCTTGGTGTGCGGCGGCAGGGCGTAGATGCGCTTCTCGCGGCCGGCGCCGAAGAGCTGCAGCGCGGCGCAGTCGTTCATCTTCGGGTTGTCGAATTTCGGCGTCGGCGAGGGGTCCATCACGTAGCGGTCCTCGACCTTGACCGGATAGGCATAGGTCGTGGCGATGTGGCCGTGGGTGGCGATGTCCTCGTAGAGCTTCACATGCATGAGGCCGTAATCCTCGAGGGCGTGCATGACGCGCGTCTCGGTCTCGCGCGGCTCGAGGAAGCGCAGCGGCTCGGGGATCGGCACCTGGTAGACCAGCACCTGATCGGCGGTGAGGTTCTTCTCCGGAATGCGGTGGCGGGTCTGGATGATGGTTGCCTCGGCCGTATGGGTCGTGGTGGCGACGCCGGAGGTCTTCTCGAAGAACTTGCGGATGGACACGGCATTGGTGGTGTCGTCCGCCCCCTGGTCGATGACCTTGAGCCGGTCGGAGGCCCCCAGGATCGCCGCCGTGACCTGGACGCCGCCCGTGCCCCAGCCATAGGGCATGGGCATTTCGCGCGAGGCGAAAGGCACCTGATAGCCGGGAATGGCAATGGCCTTCAGGATGGCGCGGCGGATCATGCGCTTGGTCTGCTCGTCGAGATAGGCGAAGTTGTAGCCGCTGGCCGCAACCGTGCCGGATGTCGCCAGGGCGCTCATTCCGCGGCCTCCTGCAGGGTGGTGCCGTCCGGGCTCCCGGCCGCGGCGCGCGCCGCGATCTCGGCCCGCATCTGGCGGATGAGGCCGAGCTCGGCCTGGAAGTCGACATAGTGCGGCAGCTTCAAGTGCTCGACGAAGCCGGTCGCCTGCACGTTGTCCGAGTGCATCAGCACGAATTCCTCGTCCTGGGCCGGGGCCTTGACCTCCTCGCCGAGTTCGCCGGCGCGCAGCGCCCGGTCGACCAGGGCCATGCCCATGGTCTTGCGCTCGCAATGGCCGAAGGCAAGGCCGTAGCCGCGGGTGAAGCGCGGCGGCTCGGTGGCGGAGCCCTTGAACTGGTTGACCATCTGGCACTCGGTGACGGTGATCTCGCCGAGCGGCACGGCGAAGCCGACATCCTCGGCGACAAATTCCAGCTCGACCTCGCCGAGACGGATCTCGCCGGCAAAGGGATGGGTGCGGCCGAAGCCACGCTGGGTGGAATAGCCGAGGGCGAGAAGGAAGCCCTCGTCGCCGCGGGCAAGGTTCTGCAGCCGCAGGTCGCGGCCGGCGGGAAGATCGAGCGGTTCGCGCGTGAGGTCGGGAACCGGCGCGTCGGGATCGCCGGGCGGGTTGCGCTCGATCAGGTCGTCATGGCCGAGAAGGTCGGTGACGCGTGGCATGGCGGCGGGATCGGCGGCGGCGCGGGCCGGCTCGGCGATGTCGGCACCCGCCTCCAGCAGGAAGTCGATGAGGCGGTGGGTGTAGTCGAAGGTCGGGCCGAGAACCTGCCCGCCGGGAATGTCCTTGAAGGTGGCCGAGACGCGTCGCGCCACCTGCATGGCGGCGGTGTCGATCGGGTCGGTCGCGCCAAAGCGCGGCAGGGTGGTGCGGAAGGCGCGGACGAGGAAGGCGGCCTCGACGAGGTCGCCGCGCGCCTGTTTGATGGCGATGGCGGCGAGGTCACGGTCGTAGAGCGAGCCCTCGGTCATGACCCGGTCGACGGCAAGGGCCAACTGCTCGCGGATCTGGGCGGGCGCCACCTCCGGCACGGCCGGGTCGCCGCGGCGGGCATGGGCGAGCAGCCGGTGGGCGTTGTCGATGGCGCGTTCGCCACCCTTGACGGCCACATACATGGGTCAGGTCTCCACCAGGGTGACGCGCGTGGTGCGGGGGAGGGCGGCGACGGCAGAAGGGCCGGCGAGGATGAGGTCGACGCCGCGCGGGAACAGCGCCTGGTTGGCGGCGAGGCGCTCCGCGATGTCGGCGGGCAGGCCTGCGACGGCGAGGGTGGCGTGGCCCTTGATGCCGGGGCCGGTGAGGCGCAGACGGCTGGTGGCTGTGTTCGCCGCGAAATCGGCCACCTGCAGGATCAGCGTCGTCGAGCGGTCGGGATAGATGTCGCTGCCGAGGGCGAAACCGGCAAGGTCGGGCAGCGCTGCGGGGTCGGCGACGAGGGCGAAGGCAGCCTGCGGCGGCGCGGTGATGATGCGGGCGCCGGTGTGGAAGGCGAGCCAGGCCGCGACGTTCGGCGCTGCGGCGAGCGGCGCGTCCAGCCAGAGCGGGGTCTCGTAGTCGGCAAGCGCGACGGCGATGGCGCCCGCCACCGGCGACAGCGGCGCCGGCGCCTCGGCCAGGCCGTCGACCGGCTGCAGGGTGCCGGGCCGTGCCAGGGCGTTCATCACGGCCCGGAAGGTCTGCTGGGCGCCGTGGACGGGATCGGTGAAGGCGCGGGCGAGAGCCATCAATTGTCTCCGCGGACCATGGTGAAGAAGTCGACGCGGGTGGCGGCGGCGCGCTCGCGCTTCAGCGCGGTCTCGGCGGCGATGCGTTCGCGCACCGGGCGCAGCAGGGCCTCCACGGCGTCGCGGGTGGCGGGCGCCTGCCACAGGGCATCGGCGAGGGCGGCGAGGCGCGCCTTGTCCTTGTCGCGGCCGAGCACGTGGCCGAAGCCGATGACCCCGTCGGGCAGCGCGACCGCGGCGCGGGTGACCGTGGCCTCGCCGAGATTGAAGGGCGCCCCGTCGCCGCCGACGCGGCCACGCACCATGACCAGGCCGATCTCCGGGGCACGAAGGACGCGCACGGCGTCGCCTGCCAGGGCGTCGAGGCCTGCGAGTTCGGCGATGGTCGCGCGGGAAACCGCCGCCATGGTAGCCTTGCGGGCGTTCTGGGAGGAATCGGACACGTTGGCAATCGCTGTCATGATTTGTATATTGATCTAGACCATTATGGTTTTATGACAGTTGGCGCGGCCCGGCAAGTGTGAAATTGACGGAGGCGACGCACGAGGGGCGAGCGGTTCCGCATATCGGTCGCGGGCCGTGACAGGCGAATGACGGGAGAGGGCATGCTGGCGAGGGGCAGGGGGGTCACGGTCTGGCGGCAGATCGCCGAGGTGATCGAGGCAGAGATCGCCGGCGGCGGTCTTGTGCCGGGGACGCGGCTGCCGACCGAGGCGGCGCTGACCGAGCGTTTCGGCGTCAACCGCCATACGGTGCGGCAGGCGGTCAAATCCCTGGTCGACAAGGGGCTGGTGCGCGTCACGCAGGGCTCGGGCACCTATGTCGAGGCCAAGCCCCTGACCTATCCGATCAGCACGCGCACGCGCTTCTCCGAGATCGTGGTCGGCCAGGCGCGCGATCCCGCCGGCCGGCTCCTCGGCCATAGCGAGGCGGGGGCGAGCCTGGAGATCGCCGAGGCGCTGGACCTCTCGCCGGAGGATCCGGTGGTGATGGTCGAGAGCGCGCATTTCGCCGACGGGGTGCCGATCTCCTGGGCCGTGACGGCCTTTCCGCTGCCGCGTTTCGCGGAGGTTCCAGCGGTCTATGCCGCGACGGGATCGATCACCGCCGCCCTTGCCGCCTGCGGCGTGAGCGACTACCGCCGGGCCTCGACCAAGGTTGGCGCCGCCATCGCCGACGCGACCGATTCGGCCCGGCTGGAAATCGCCGAGGGCCGGCCGGTGCTCGTCATCGACAGTATCAATGTCGACCCTGACGGCGTGCCGATCCAGTGGGCGCGGTCGCATTTCTGCGCCGACCGCGTGCGGCTGACGGTCGGCGGCTAGGGCCGGCTCAGGGCGCGGCCCGCTCGCCGATCAGGGCGAAGCGCAGCCGCGTCGAGACCTGGTCGATGATGCCGACCGTCACCAGGATCATCAGGATCAGCGCCGAGACGTGCTGGTATTCCAGCACGCGGATCTGCTCGGCGAGATGCAGGCCGATGCCGCCGGCACCGACGATGCCGATGATGGTGGCCGAGCGCGTGTTGCTCTCGAAGAAGTAGAGAACCTGGCTGCCGAAGATGGGCAGGACCTGCGGCAGGATGCCGAAGCGGATGCCATGCAGCTTGCCGCCGCCGCTGGAGGCGATGCCTTCGGAGGCCTTGCGGTCGGCGGCCTCAATGGCCTCGGAGAAGAGCTTCGAGAACAGGCCGAAATTCGAACAGATCAGGGCGAGCACGCCGGCGAAGGGGCCGAGGCCGACGACGCTCACCCAGATCAGCGCCCAGATCAGTTCGTCGACGCCGCGGATCGTGTCGACGATGCGGCGCGACAGGAAGTGGATGACGACATTGGGAACGATGTTCTTCGCCACCAGGAACCCGACCGGCAGGGCGAGGATGGCCGCCGTGAAGGTTCCGAGGAAGGCGATGGCCACGGTCTCGGCGAGCGCGTGGAGATAGACGAAGAACTTGGCCCAGGTGTCGGTCGAGGGCGGCAGCATGAACCAGAGGAACTGGCCAAGCTTGCCGATGCCGGAGACGAGGCGGGCCCCATCGAACTCGAGAACGACGAGGCCGTAGCCGAAGAGCCCGACCAGCAGGGCGATGACCAGCCCTGCGCGGATCCGCCGGGCGGGCGATGGATGGAAAATGGCGGGATGGCGCTGCATGAGGCCATCGCGGTCGGCGCGGGCGGCAAGGCGCAGCGGGTGCTCGGTGGCGGGTAGGGTCATGAGCGCTGATCCAGGCCGATGAGATGGTGGCGCAGGCGCTCGGTGGCGAGATCGATGACCATCACCGTGGCGATGATCAGCACGAGAATGGCCGAGACGTCGGAATAGTAGAACTTGCGGATGGCCTCGACGAGATCCTGGCCGATGCCCCCGGCACCGACGAAGCCCATGACCGCGGCGCCGCGCACATTGACCTCGAAGCGCAGCAGCGCATAGCTCGCATAGTTCGACAGGACCTGCGGCACCACGGCGAAGCGCATGCACTCGCTCCAGGTGGCGCCGGTCGCCGTCAATCCGTCCACCGGCTTCATGTCGATGTTCTCGGCGACCTCCGCGAACTGCTTGCCGAGCGCGCCGAAGGTATGGAGGGCGATGGCGAGGACGCCGGGCACCGGGCCCAGGCCGAAGGCGACGACGAAGATCAGCGCGAAAACGATTTCCGGCACCGTGCGGAAGAATTCGAGCCAGCGCTTGGCGAGGAAGCCGATGGTGGAATTCGGCGTCAGGTTGCGGGCCGAGAGGAAGGAGAATGCGAAGCCGCCGATGGCGCCGATCAGCGTGCCGACATAGGCGATGAGCAGCGTCTCCCAGAGGAGCTTCATCCACTTGTCGAAGCCCCACATCCATTCCACCACGTCGAACAGGACGAAGCGGCCGGCGGCGGCCCCCTGTTCGAGGGTGAAGATGCGGCCGATATAGTCGGTGAACCGCCACAGGTTGGTGAAGAAGGTCGTCGGACGGACCTCGGCGACGATCCCGGCCACGATATAGGCGAGAACGAAGAGCCCGAGGCCGATATAGAGCTGGCGGCGCTTGGCGGCGACCGCCTCGGCATAGGCGCCGGCGAGGGCCGAGAGCTGGTGATCGGGCAGGCGGGGAACGGCGGTGGACATCGGTTTCCTCTCAGCTGCGCCGGCGGCGCATCTGGTCGATGAAGCGCGAAAGATCGATCATCACCTGGTAGTCCTCGGGCTTCACGGAAACATAAGTGGTGGCATTGCCGTCGCTGATGCGCAGGAAGGCCTCGCGGTCGGCTGTCGCGGCGTCGATGAAGGCGCGGCGCACGGCCTCGCGCAGGGCTTCGGGCGCCGACCGCATCATGGTGATGGGGGAGCCCGGAATGAGGTCGGACCTGAAGATGATGCGGTAGTCCTCGGCGCGCGCCATGTTCTTGGCCACCATGCGCAGCAGGTTCGACTCGCGCTCGGTGTTCCACCAGTTGAAGGCCGCGTCGCAGGTGCCCTGGGAAAGGCCGATCACCGCGTTCTCGTGGCTGCCTGAATAGACAATCTTGCCAAAATGGGCCTCCGGGTCGATCCCGAGCTTGTTCAGCGCGTAGCGCGGCACATTGTTGCCGGAGGCCGAGTTGGGATCGACCAGGCAAAGGTTGCGCCCCTTCAGGTCAGCGAGGTTTTGGGCCGGATCGGTCGCGCGGACATAGAGCACCGAGTAATAGCCGATGGCCCCCTGCGAATTGGCCATGGTGACCAGCGGCTCGACGCCGTTCTGGGTGACGATGGCGGCACGGGCATAGGCAGCCGGACCCATATGGGCGAAGTGGACCTGTCCGGCGCGAAGGCTCTCGATCACCGCCGCGTAGTCGCTGGCGACCCTGAGCGTCACCTTCACGCCCAGCGCCTGCGACAGATAGGCCATGAAGGGGGCATAGCGGTCGAGGACGCCCGAGGAATTCTCGGAGGGAATGATCGAGAAGACCAGTTCGGGATGGGAGCGGCGCCAGTCGCCGGTCTGCGCCAAGACTGGCGCGCCGAACGGCAGGCTGGCTGCGATGGCCAGGGCGAGCCGGCGCGAGAGCATGGCACTGATGTCCTGAGCGGGTCGCGGAAAAACGATGAGGCTCCCGCACGATGGCGGGAGCCCCGGTTCATGCCGTCAGGAGCGGGCGCGGCGCATCTGGTCGACGAATTTCTGCAGTTCGACGACGGGGATGTAGTCCTGATGCGTGACCTTCTGGAAGCCGCGGTCCTTGCCGTCGGAGAGACGATCGAAGGCGGCCTTGTCCTTTTCGGGAGCCTCGATGAAGGCCTTCAGGATGGCGGCCTTGGCGTCGGCCGGCAGCGCGGTCAGCCAGGCGTAGGGCGAACCGGCGATCAGCTCGGACTTGAAGATGATCTTGAAGTCCTCGAACTTGACCATGCCCTTGTTGACCATGCGCGAGAAATTCGAGTCCTGCTCGGAATTCCACCAGTTGAAGGCGGCGTCGCAGGTGCCTTGTGCAACCGCCGTGATCGCATTCTCGTGGCTGCCGGCATAGACGACGCGGGAGAAGTGCTGGTCGGGATTTGCGATACCCATGCGGCTCATGGCGTAGCGCGGAACGTTGTTTCCAGAGGTCGAGTTGGGGTCGACGAGGCAGAGGTTCTTGCCGCGCAGGTCCTGGATCGAGGTGGCCGGGTTGTTGGCCCGCGTGTAGAGCACCGAAAAATAGCCGATCGAGCCGTCCGAGTTGATCGTCGTGACGAAGGGCTCGACAGCGCCGTTGGTGACGGTGTGGGCGCGCACATAGGACGAGGGGCCGTAATAGGCGAGATGGATCTGGCCGGCACGCTGGCCCTCGATCACCGCGGCATAGTCGTTGGCGATCCGCAGCGTGACCCTCACGCCGAGTTCCCGGGACAGATAGGCGTTGAAAGGCGCCATACGCTCGGTGAGGCCCGAGGCGTTCTCGGCCGGAACGACGGCGAAGACGAGTTCAGGAAAACGCGTCTGCCAGGCGCCCTGTGCGGAAGCGGCGGCGGAGGCGAAGGGCAGGCCGGCGAGGCCGGTCAAGATCGTGCGGCGGTCGAACATTGGGGGTGGTCTCCGGAAACAGGGTGGATAGGGGAGGCTGTCAGGCGAAGGCCGCCGTCGGGAGGACCGGGGCGGGTGCGGGAACAGGCGTATGCCCGTCGAGGACGTCGCCGGCCTCGATGCCGTAGAGTTCGCGCGCGGCGTCGTCCGTCAGCGCGGCAGGGGTGCCGTCGAAGACGATCCGGCCCTGCGCCATGCCGACCAGGCGGTCGCAATAGGACTTGGCGAGGTCGAGGGAGTGAAGGTTGCAGATGACGGTGATGCCGTAGTGACGGTTGATCCGCTGCAGGGCGTCCATCACGATGCGGGTGTTGCGCGGGTCGAGCGAGGCGATCGGCTCGTCGGCGAGGATGATCTTCGGCTCCTGCACCAGGGCGCGGGCGATGGCGACGCGCTGCTGCTGGCCGCCGGACAGGCTCTCGGCGCGCTGTGCCGCTAGGGAGGCGATGTCGAACTGCTCGAGGGCGGAGAGGGCGACGGCCTTGTCCTCCTCGCTCCACAGCTTGAGAAGCGAACGTGCCTGGCCGACATGGTTGAGGCGGCCCATCAGCACGTTGGTCAGCACGTCGAGACGACCGACAAGGTTGAACTGCTGGAAGATCATGGCGCAGGACTGCCGCCAGTCGCGCAGGGCCTGACCCTTCAGGTCGGTCACATCCTGGCCGTCGCAGATGATCCGACCGGCGGAGGGCTGCTGAAGGCGGTTGATCATCCGCAGCAGCGTTGATTTGCCGGCACCGGACCGGCCGATGATGCCGACGAAGGCCCCACGCGCCACCTCGAGCGAGACATCGTCGACCGCCGTCTTCGCACCGAAGCGTCGCGATATCCTGTCGATCGTCAGCATGCACCGGCCCCTGTCGTGAGTAGGCAGTCGGCGAGGGGACCAGACCCCTGCCTTCCTGCGCTCTAGGGCAGCCCAATTACAGTCGTGTGACAGTCGTCATTCAAAAGCGACTCGCGGATATTGGTGGGGATACATGGCCGACGTCGCGAAACTGTCATCACGCCGTCATCTGCCGTGACCACGTGCGGCGGGCGCCGCATGAACCATCAGGATGCCGTTCCCATGAGCAAGCTGGGCCTCGAACCCGCAATCCACGCCACCGCCACGGTGCGCGACAGCCGTCTCGGCGCCTACACGGAAGTCGGCGCCCGCACGGTGATTTCCGAAACGGTGATGGGGGACTATTCCTACATCGTGCAGGACGGGCAGATCGACATGTCGACCATCGGCAAGTTCTGCTCCATCGCCTCCCATGTGCGGATCAATCCCGGCAACCACCCGATGGAGCGGGCGAGCCAGAGCCATTTCCTCTACCGCGCCTCGCGCTATTTCGATGGCGAGCCTGACGAGGCCGGGTTCTTCGACTGGCGGCGGTCCCATGCCGTGACGATCGGCCACGACGTCTGGATCGGCCATGGCGGGGTGGTGCTGGCGGGCAAGCAGGTCGGCACCGGCGCCGTGGTCGCGGCGGGCGCCATCGTCACCAAGGACGTCGCGCCCTACACCGTCGTCGGCGGCAACCCGGCGCGGGTCATCAAGCGCCGGTTCTCCGAGGCGGTCGCCGCAAGGCTGGAGGCCCTGGCCTGGTGGGACTGGGATCACGAGCGGCTGCGCCTCGCCCTGCCCGACTTCCGGACGCTGCCGGTGGAGGCCTTCCTGGAGAGGCACGGCGGCTGAGCCGCGGCGGGGTCGTCGGTCTCCTTACCGTCATGTGTGCGTTGCAGCATTGATCCATGTCGTCGCACCGCCGGGGCCTTCGCGGCGACATGGCGTCGCCGGCCTTCCTGCGCCTTCGTCCGACGCCTACAGTGCGAGCCCGGCCTCTGCCCCCTGCACCGACGGAGACCTTCCATGTCCCTCTATCGCCTCGACCGGCTCTTCGCGCCGCGCTCGGTCGCCGTCGTCGGAGCCACCGACCGGCCGCGTTCGATGGGGCAGGCGCTGATGGCCAACATGGTCAGGGCGGGCTTTGCCGGCCAGCTTCTGCCCATCAATCCGAAACACCGGACGGTGGCGGGTCTCCAAGCCTTCGCCTCGCTGTCCAGCCTGCCGGCCGTCCCCGATCTCGTAGTCATGGCGACGCCGGGCGCGACCATTCCCGCGCTGGTCGAGGAGGCGGCGCGGCTCGGCGTGCCGGCCGCGGTGGTCATCTCGGCGCTCGACCGGCAGGGTTATGAGACGGCGACCTCTCGTCTCGACGCCGCGGTGCGCGGCAAGGGGATCCGGCTCGTCGGGCCCAATTGCTTCGGCGTCATCGCCCCGCATGGCGGGGTGGATGCGAGCTTCGCCTCGCGCCAGACGCGGCCGGGCTCGCTGGCGCTGGTCTCCCAGTCGGGCGCGATCGCGGCCGCCCTGCTCGAATGGGCGGAGGTGCGCCGCATCGGCTTTTCCGGCGTGGTGACGCTGGGCGACCAGCTCGACGTCGATATCGGCGACTGCCTGGACTATTTCGCCGCCGACTACCGCACGCGCGCGATCCTCGTCTACATCGAGGCGATCAAGGATGTGCGCAAGTTCATGGCCTCCGCGCGGGCGGCCGCGCGCTCGAAGCCGGTGATCGTGCTGAAGGCGGGCCGCAGCCTCGCGGCGGCGAGCGCGGCGAAGTCGCATACGGGCGCGCTCGCGGGCGCGGATGACGTCTATGCCGCCGCCTTCGCGCGCGCCGGCCTGGTGCGCGTCAACGACCTCGACGAGCTCATCGCCGCCGCCGAGACGCTGTCGCGCTATCCGGCCTTTTCCGGCGACCGGCTCGGCATTGTCACCAATGGCGGCGGGCTCGGCGTTCTCGCCGTCGACGCCCTGGTCGACCATGGCGGCCGGGTCGCCGCGCTGGCGGAGGCGACCAAGGCCAAGCTCGATGCCGCCATGCCGCCCAGCTGGTCCGGCGGCAATCCCATCGACATCATCGGCGACGCCGATGCCGCCCGCTATGCGGCGGCGATGGAGGCGGTCTTCGAGGACCGCGACATCGACGCCGTGCTGGTGATGAACTGCCCGACGGCGCTGCTGCCGAGCCTCGATGCGGCCAAGGCGGTGGCAACGGTGGTGAGCGACCGCAAGAGCCGCGGCGGCCGCATGAAGCCGGTCTTCACCGTCTGGCTCGGCGACCAGGAGGCGGCCACCGACCTTTTCGCCCAGGCGGGCCTGCCGAGCTACCCGACCGAATCGGAAGCGGTGCGCGGCTTCATGCACATGGTGCGCTACCGGCGCGGCCAGGATGCGCTGATGGAGACACCGGAAAACGCCGAGATCGTCTCGCCGGAGGACCTCGCCGCCCTGCGGGCCGAACTCGACGCGGCGGTGAAGGCGCAGAAGCGCTGGCTCGACCCGCTCCTCGTCGACCGCATTCTCACCGCCTACGGCATTCCGACCGTGCCGATCGCCGCCGCCGCGACGCCTCGGGAGGCCGGCGCCTTCGCCGCCCCGTTCCTCGCCGCCGGCCAGGCCATCGCGGTGAAGATCCTGTCGCCCGACATCACCCACAAGTCCGATGTCGGCGGGGTCCGGCTGGGGCTCGCCACCCGCGAGGCGGTGGAGGCGGCGGTCACCGAGATGCTGGCGCGGGTGGGCAGGGCGATGCCGCAGGCGCGCATCGACGGCGTCATGGTGCAGCCCATGGTCTATCGGCCCGGCGCCATCGAGCTGATCGCCGGCCTCGCCGATGATCCCACTTTCGGCTCGGTCATGCTGTTCGGCCGCGGCGGCAAGGCGGTGGAACTGATCAAGGACCGCGCGCTGGCGCTGCCGCCACTCGATATGCGCATCGCCCGCGACATGATCGCCCGCACCCGCATCTCCCGCCAGATGGCCGGCTACCGCGACGTGCCGCCGGTGGACACGCCGAAGGTCGCGGAAATCCTGGTGCGGCTGTCGCAGCTTGCCGCCGACCTGCCGCAGGTCGCCGAGATCGATATCAACCCGCTGCTGGCGGATGCCGCCGGAATCCTGGCGCTCGACGCCCGCATCGCCGTCGGTGCGCCGAAGGCCAAGGGCCTGGTGCGCGGCGGCCATCCGCGCTTCGCCATCCGGCCCTATCCCAAGGAGTGGGAACAGGACCTCGTCACCGACAGTGGCTTCGCCTGCCGGGTGCGTCCGGTCCGCCCCGAGGACGAGCAGCTGTTCCGCACCTTCTTCGAACGGGTCGACCCGGACGATATCCGCCAGCGCTTCTTCGCCCCGGTGAAGGAGTTCTCCCACGCCTTCATCGCCCGTCTCACCCAGATCGACTATGCCCGCTCGATGGTTCTGGTGGCCCTCGACCCGGCCGGCAGCGACATGCTGGGCGCCGTCCGCCTCCATGCCGACCCGGACAACGAGAATGCCGAATATGCCATCTTCGTGCGCTCCGACCAGCAGGGCCGCGGCCTCGGCCTGTCGCTGATGCAGCTCATCATCGCCTATGGCCGCCGGCAGGGCACCCGGCGCATCTATGGCCAGGTGCTGGCGGAGAATGTCCGGATGCTGGCGCTGGCCCGCGAGCTCGGCTTCCGGGTCGGCACCGACCCCGATGACTCCGCCCTGCAGAAGGTGGTGCTGGAGCTGGGTGAGGGGGGATAGATTCGGGACGAAACCCAGACGTTATCTGGGTTTTGTCGAAAAGTTATCACCCAGCGTTGCGCTCTGTGGTAGATTCGCAGTCAGGTTGGGGAACTGTGCCCGGCTGGCGACCAGATCGTCCGGCCTGCCGCCAACGCGACCCGTAATCGCACTTGAACAGGTGAGGCCCGGGCAGTACGAGAAAGGTGGCGCCTGGTCGCGGCAAGCTTGCCGGCCCGTCCACGACAGGCGCCCGGGACGCCGCGCGCCGCTTCAGCCCTCGCCGCTGGCGGGATGGTCACCGTCCGAGCGCGTAGAATTCCGTGTTCGGACGCATGCTGGTGACATTGGCGAGACGGTTGGAGAGACCGAAGAAGGCCGCGATTGCGGCGATGTCCCACACGTCCTCCGCGTCGAAGCCGTGGGACGCGAGGACATCGATGTCATCGTCGCCAATCCGGTAGGCTTCGGTCGAGACCTTGATGGCAAAGTCGATCATCGCCTTCTGGCGGAGCGTGATGTCCGCCTTCCGGTAGTTCACCGCCACCTGATCGGCGATCAAGGGGTTTTTCGCGCGGATCCGCAAAATGGCGCCGTGCGCGACGACGCAATATTGACACTGGTTCAGATTGCTCGTGGCGACGATGATCATTTCCCGCTCGGCTTTGGACAGGTTGCCGGGCTTGTCCATCAGCGCGTCGTGATAGGCGAAGAAGGCGCGAAACTCGGCGGGACGGTGGGCCAGGACCAGGAATACATTGGGAATGAACCCCGACTTCTCCTGGGCTGCCAGGATCCTTTCGCGGATGTCATCGGGCATGTCCGCAAGGGGCGGGACGGGAAAGCGGCTGACGGCCTCGTGTTCGGTCACGGGTGGTTCCTCTCGATGGCGGCGCGCCTGGTGTGAGCCTGGTGCGGAGTGGAGGGCGCGGGTCGCCTGGCCGGGGCCGGGCTCGACCCGCCGCTGCTTCCGGCGGGCCAAGCATGACGTCGGCGCGGCGCCGGCCCTGCTCGGAACGGACCTCGCCTTCGGGAGGGTTCCGCCCCGGCGGCGGTGGAGGCTCAGGCGGTGAAGTAGGGTGAGTTCATGTCGGCGCTTGCCGTGGCGACAACATCCCCGTCGAAGATCTTCACGGTGAGACAGGCATTTGCGCCCTTTGCGAAACCGGCCAGCATGCCCTCGGCATAGGCACGGGCATTGCCGATGGAATCGAATTCGTAGAAGCCGCCGACCGAGTGGGTGTTGATCCCGCTCAGCCATGTCTTGCTGATGAGCCCCTCGACGGTCCGCATCGCGGGATTGGCTTCCGTCCAGACCGCTTCGGTGAAGGGCTTGGACGCCTGGAATTCGGCATAGAGAAAGACGCGGCTGGGTTCAGTCATGGGCTGGCTCCCTGTGGATCACTTGCATGGCCAGCCAGACTATCGTTATCTTTTTCTAGAATGTAAGTACGCACCTTTTGGTAACAATTGACATGTTCCTCCCCGCCGATCCCTACAACATGAACTGCCCGTCCCGCGAGATGCTCGACCTCATCGGCGGAAAATGGGCCATTCTGATCCTCTGCTGCCTGCAGCAGGGGCCGGTTCGCACCGGAGCCCTGTCGCGCGCCATCAACGGGATTTCGCAGAAGATGCTGACGCAAACCCTGCGCGCTCTCGAGCGCGACGGGATCGTCGAACGCATCAGTCATCCGGAAGTGCCGCCGCGGGTCGAATACAGGCTGACCGACCTCGGCCGGTCCCTCAGCACACTCGCCCGCGCCATGGAGCAGTGGGTCGTCGACCATTATCCCGCCATCCTGGAACAGCGCCGCCGAAGGGACGGCGTGGAGCCCGGCATGAGGTGAAAGGCGGCGCCTGATCGCCGCAAGGCTGCCGCCCTTCGGCCGATGGCCGTCGCGGCGCCTCCATGGCAGTCTCGCAGCCACCCCGCCCCCCGCACGCGGAGATCAACGATGCCCCGCCACGCGCCGTCGACCCGCCTCGCCACCCACGAGGTGACCAACCAGCCGCCGGATTTCGCCGGCCGCAACCTCTTCACCGCCGATCCGGTGCTGCGGCACTGGGCGCTCCGCGAGGGCGGCGACTGGCTGGAGGCGCCGCTGACCGCGCTCGGCGCCGCGGTCGGGTCGGAAGAGGTGCTGGCCTGGGGCGAGGAGGCGAACCGCCATCCGCCGGAACTGACGGTCTTCGACCGCTACGGGCGGCGCATCGACGAGGTGCGCTTCCATCCGAGCTACCACCGGCTCATGGACCTCGCCATGGGCCACCGGATCCATGCCATCGCCTGGGCCGAGGAGCGCCCCGGCAATCACGTGGCCCATGCGGCGCTGCTGGCCCTTTTCACCGAGGCCGAGCAGGGCACGATGTGCCCGATCTCCATGACCTATGCGAGCGTGCCGGCGCTGCGCCACCAGCCCGATGTCGCCGCGACCTGGGTGCCGAAGATCGTCGGCGGCACCTATGACGCGCCCCTGCGGCCGATCGCCGGGAAGCGCGGCGTCACGATCGGCATGGCGATGACGGAGAAACAGGGCGGCAGCGACGTGCGGGCCAACACGACGCGCGCCATCCGCGACGGCGAGGCCTTCCGCCTCACCGGCCACAAATGGTTCTGCTCGGCGCCGATGTGCGACGCCTTCCTGACGCTGGCGCAGACGGAGAGAGGGCTCTCCTGCTTCCTGGTGCCGCGGATCACGCCGGATGGGGAGCGCAACAGCCTCCATGTCATGCGGCTGAAGGACAAGCTCGGCAACCGCTCCAACGCCTCGGCGGAGATCGAGTATCACGACACCCATGCGGTGCTGCTCGGCGAGGAAGGGCGCGGCGTCGCAACGATCATCGAGATGGTCCACCACACCCGCCTCGACACGATCGCCGGAACGGTCGGCATCATGGGCATGGCGCTGGCCCAGGCGCGCCATCACGTCGGCCACCGGCGGGCTTTCCAGAAGACGCTGATCGACCAGCCGGCGATGCGGGCCGTGGTGGCCGACCTGTCGCTGGAATACGAGGCGGCGGCGGCGCTCACCATGCGGGTGGCGCGGGCCTTTTCCGGGACGACCGAGGGCGAGCGGGCCTTCGCGCGGCTGGCGGTGGCGGTGGCGAAATACTGGCTCACCAAGCGCAACCCGAACTTCGTCTACGAGTGCATGGAATGCCATGGCGGGGCTGGCTATGTGGAGGACAGCCCGCTGCCGCGGCTGTTCCGCGAGAGCCCGCTCAATGCCATCTGGGAGGGCTCGGGCAATGTCATCGCCCTCGACATCCTGAGGACGCTGGGGCGCGAACCGGCGGCGGTGGAGGCCTTCCGTGCCGAGGTTGCAACCGCGCTCGGAGCGAACCCGTTGCTCGACGCGGCGATCAGCGGGCTCTTCGCCCTGCTCGCCCGCGTCCCGGCGGAGGCCGACGCCCGGCGGGTGGCGGAACGGATGGCGCTGGTGCTGCAGGGGGCGCTGCTGGTGCAGGGCGCGCCGGCGGCGGTCGCCGATGCCTTCATCGCCACGCGGCTCGGGGCTGAGGGCGGACGCAGCTTCGGGGTGCTGCCGGCGCGAGCCGACATGGACGCGATCCTCGCCCGCGGCCCGGCCTGAGGGCGGGTGAGGCGGCGGGACGGTGTCTCTTTACCTGCCGGGCGGACGCGGTTCGGCTGTGTTTGTGCGATGATGTGCGGATGAGGCGCCTCTTCACCTCTCCCCGGCGGGGAGAGGTCGGCCGCAGGCCGGGTGAGGGGGAACGAGACCAAGGCTCAGGACCCATTGATCAGAGCCAGACTGTGACGGTCACGACGAGTCAGGCAGCTTGACGGCCTTGAGTGGTGACCTATATCGAGACATAGCCTGAACTGCAATCAGGGGCTGACATGATCGCAAAATACAATTTTCTGTTGCCGCTGGTGATGCTTTTCGCCCTACCGAGTATGGCTCACGCGGAACGCGACGCGACGGCTAAGGAAACCGCACGAGTGGTCACTGCACTCACCGCGCTCGGCTACAGGGCTATCGTAGATGTGGATGTCGTCGGGAACCGTTTCATCGTCGATGCACGTTCACCGAAAGGGCGTGAAGTCGACGTCGAAGTTGATCGCCGGACCCTTCGCGTTATTCGCGAACGTCGCAGCTAGGTGTTCAGTCCCGGCGCCTTTCAAAGCTTGTGAAATGCGTCTCTCCGTCGATCTCGATGACCAGCTTGGCGGCGATGCAGGCGAAGTCCGCGACGTGTCCGGCTATGGGGTGTTGGCGTCTGAATTTGTACCCGTCGAAGCGTCGGCTGCGCAGGGCGTACCAAAGCGTCGCTTCTGAGGCGGTCTGATGCTGGCGGAGACCACGGCAAACGTTGCGGCGCTCGGCATGAGAAGCCTCGGCGATGGCAAGAAGACTAGCGAGAGACCGCATGAATCTCCTGTCGGGATGAGTCCTGAGGGCTCCCCCTCACCCGCCGCGCTGCGCGCGTCGACCTCTCCCCGCCGGGGAGAGGTGAGGCGGCGGGGCGGTGTCGCTTCACCGGCTGGGGGACGCGGTTCGGCTGTATTTGTTCGATGACGGACGGATGAGGCGCCTCTTCTCCTCTCCCCGGCGGGGAGAGGTCGGCCGCAGGCCGGGTGAGGGTTTTTGTCCCGCGCTTGCGCTCCCCCCTCACCCGCCGCGCTACGCGCGTCGACGTCTCCCCGCCGGGGAGAGGTGAGGCGGCGGGGCGGTGTCGCTTCACCGGCTGGGGGACGCGGTTCGGCTGTATTTGT
>JAIEPJ010000088.1 GCA_019749835.1 Phreatobacter sp.
CCGGACTGGTCACGGCGGGCCATCTCGCAGGCCTCGCCCCCATTGACGACGTACGCGCCACCGCCGCCTACCGTCTCGCTGCGGCGGAGTCGCTGGTGCGCGACGCCCTCACCGATCTTGCCGCCACCGCCGCCCGGAGGGCTGCCTGATGCTCGACCGTCCCGCCTTTCCGACCGTCACGCTCACCGTCAACGGCAGCGACCGGACGGTGGCCGCCGATCCCTTCGCCAGCCTCGCCGACACGCTGCGCGAAGGGCTCGGCCTCACCGGCACCAAGGTCGGCTGCGATGCGGGCGATTGCGGCGCCTGCACGGTGCTGATGGACGGTGCGCAGGTCTGCGCCTGCCTCGTCGCCACGGCGCAGGCCGAGGGCCGGGCGATCACCACGATCGAGGCCGAGGATCCGCTCGTCGACCGGCTGCGCGCCGCCTTTCTCGCCGCCGGCGCCGCCCAGTGCGGAATCTGCACGCCGGGCATGATCATGGCGGCGGCGGACCTGCTGGCGCGCACCCCCTCCCCGACCCGCCGCGCGATCGAGGACGGCATCGGCGGCGTGCTCTGCCGCTGCACCGGCTATATCAAGATTATCGAGGCCATCGAGGCGGTGGCGCGCGGCGCCAATGCCTTCGCCCCGGTGGCCGAGGCGGGGGCCGCCGTCGGCGCCCGCATCGCCCGTGCCGACGGGCTTCCCAAGGTCCAGGGCACCGACCGCTTCGGCGCCGACTTCGCCCCCGAGGGAGCCTTATGGCTGCGCGCGGTGCGCTCCCCCCATGCCCGCGCCCGCTTCACCGTCGGCGATCTTTCGGCGGTGAAGGCGGCCCATCCCGGTCTCGAGGCCATCCTCACCGCTTCGGACATTCCCGGCGCCAATTCCTTCGGCATCTTCCCCACCATCAAGGACCAGCCGGTGCTGGCGCCGGGCTTCGTCCGCTACCGGGGCGAGGCCATTCTCGCCCTCGTCGGCACGCGCGCGGCGGTGGAGGGCATCGCCGATGCCGCCCTGCCGATCAGCTGGCAGGTCGAGCCCGCGCTGATCGGCGTCGAGGCGGCGCTCGCCGCGGGCGCGACGCCGCTCCACACCAATATCCCGGACAACGTGCTGACCCGCGGCTATCTGGAGACAGGCGATGTCGCCGAGGGTCATCGCCTTGGCGCGGCCACCGCCGAGGGCCGCTTCCGCACCGGCTTCGTCGAGCATGCCTATATCGAGCCGGAGGCAGGTTACGCGATCCGCGTGGGGGACCGCATCGAGGTCACCGCCTGTACCCAGGCCGCCGTCATGGACCAGGAGGAGGTCGCCCGCGTCGTCGGCGTCTCCATGGCGCAGGTCCGCATCATCCCCACCGCCTGCGGCGGCGGCTTCGGCGGCAAGCTCGACGTTTCGATCCAGCCGCTCATCGCTGTCGCCGCCTGGCTGACGAAGAAGCCGGTGCGCATCGTCTATTCGCGCACCGAGAGCATGGCCTCGACCACCAAGCGCCATCCCTCGCAGATTCACGCCCGGATGTCGGCGGACGCGGCGGGCCGCTTCACCGCCTATGAGATGACCGGCGATTTCAACACCGGCGCCTATGCCTCCTGGGGGCCGACCGTGGCGAACCGGGTGCCGGTCCATGCCACCGGCCCCTACAAGGTGCCGCATGTGCGCAATGCGACCCGCGCCGTCCATACCAACGAGGTGCCGGCCGGCGCCTTCCGCGGCTTCGGCGTGCCGCAGGCGGCCCTTGCCGGCGAGACGCTGATCGACGACCTCGCCGAAAGGCTCGGGATCGACCGCTGGGCCATCCGCCGGATCAATGCCATCGACCACGGCGACAGGACCCCGACCGGGCAGATCCTCCATGCCTCGGCCGGCCTGCCGCAATGCCTCGATGCGGTGAAGGCCGGGTATGATACGCTGATGGCCGAAGCCGCCGCCCACAATTCCCGGGGTGGCCGCATGGCCCGCGGCGTCGGCGTTGCCTGCATGTGGTACGGCTGCGGCAACACCTCCATGTCCAACCCGTCGACGATGCGGATCACGCTCGCCCGGGACGGTCGGCTGACCTTCCTCAACGGCGCCGTCGATATCGGCCAGGGCTCGTCGACGGTGCTGCTGCAGATCGCCGCGGATGCGCTGGGGCTGCCGACGACTGCCTTCGATTTCGTCGTCGGGGATACCGACAGGACTCCCGATGCCGGCAAGACCTCGGCGTCGCGCCAGACCTTCGTCTCCGGCAATGCAGCAAAGCTCGCCGGCATGGATCTCAGGGCGAAAATCCTGGCGCTGGCCAATGCCGGCCCCTCGGCCCGCCTCGCCCTCGACGGTGACAGGCTGACGGTCGAGGACGGCGAGGCGAGCCGGGTCATCGATCTGTCGGTCCTGGGGTCGGAGGCGGATGCCATCGTCCTCGCCGGCGAGGGCGAATATGACCCGCCGACCACGGCGCTGGATGCCAAGGGCCAGGGCATCCCCTACGCCACCTACGGCTTTGCCGCGCAGGTGGCCGAGGTGGAGGTCGACCGCCTGCTCGGCACGGTGAAGGTGACGCGCATCCTCGCCGCCCACGATGTCGGGCGGGCCATCAACCCGACCCTGACAGAAGGGCAGATCCACGGCGGCATCGCCCAGGGGCTGGGTCTGGCGCTGATGGAGGAATATCTCCCCGGCCGCACCGAGAACCTGCACGACTACCTGATCCCGACCGCCGGCGACATGCCGGAGATCACCATCCATCTGGTCGAGGATACGGAGCCCGAGGGGCCGTTCGGCGCCAAGGGCGTCGGCGAACCGGCGCTGGTGGCCACCGCCCCGGCCATTCTCGGGGCGATCCGTCACGCGGTCGGCGTGCGGATGACCGAGGTGCCCGTGCTGCCGCACAGGCTGTGGGCCGCGATGCAGGGACGGGAGGCGGCGGAATGAGCGCCGCCTTGTCTCTGTTGCGCGCAAAGGCCCCACCCGTACCCTCCCCGCTGCGCGGGGGGGTGACTTCGACGTTTCGCCGTCGTCTCAGGCGGTGAGCCTGGCGCGACCGATCAAGCCCATGCGCGACGCGGTAGCCCCCCTCCCCGCGCGAGCGGGGAGGGGGCGGGTGGGGACTTCGATTCAAAAAAAACCCCACGACCACGCCCGATACCCCATCCCAGGAGGTCGCCATGACCGCCACTGACCATCTCTCGCTCGCGGCACGCTCGAAGAAGTTCGGCGCCGACGAGGGCGACGGCATCCTGCGATGCGACGCCTGCCCGGTGCTCTGCCGCATCCGGCCGGGGCGGGCGGGCGCCTGTTCGCGCTATGCCAACGAGAACGGCCAGCTGGTGCGCACCGACCCGGTCGTGCTGCTGGCGAAGACCGTCGAGGACGGCGGCAAGATGGTCCCCTTCGGCACGAATGACTGGGATGGCCAGGCGCTGGATCCCCACCGCACCTTCGTCACCGCCATCGGCGCGGGTACCACCTATCCCGACTACAAGCCGGCCCCCTTCATCGTCTCGGCGGTGCATGAGGGCGTCGATACCGTCACCGTCGTGACCGAGGGCATCTTCAGCTATTGCGGCGTCAAGGTGAAGATCGACACCGACCGCCATCTCGGGCCCGAAGCGGCGCCGATCCGCGTCGGTGGCGAGCAGGTCGGCCATGTCACGACGGCCGAATATGGCAGCCAGATGCTCTCCATCGGCGGCGTGCGCCATCTCACCGGCGGCTCGAAGAAGGAGGGCAATGTCACCTGCGACACGATGCTCAAGCTCTGCGCTGGCGAGCCCGTGACCATGGTGATCGACGGCGGCCATGAGGTGGTGGTCGCCGCGAACCAGGCCCCCATCGTCGACGGCAAGCCCGAGCAGCGCATGCGGGTGGGCTGCGGCTCGGCGACCGTCGGCATCTTCGCCAAGCAATGGCTCGGCCATGTCGACGAGGTCATCGTCGTCGATGACCACATCACCGGCGTGCTGACCGAACACCAGGCCGGCAAGGTGCTGGACATGCGGGCCGCCGGCATCCGCGTGCGCGGGCGGAAGTCGACGCCCGGCCGCTATTTCCAGGTCGCCAATCCCGGCATCGGCTGGGGCGGCACCGACATCGAGGACCCGCTGTCGATCATCCAGAAGATCGATCCCGAGACGGCCTGGCCGGGCCTGCGCCTCCTCATGACCTCCACCACCGGCGAGCATTTCCTCTATTGCGTGCTGGACGAGAACCTCGTGCCGGTACCCGCCCCGATCCCGGAGGCGGTGATGAAGGTGGTCGATCGCATCGGCGAGAATTGCGAGCCCTCGCTCTGCACCGTTCTGTTCATGGCCGGCGCGGGCGGAAGCCTGCGAGCCGGCGTCACCGAAAACCCGGTGCTGCTCACCCGGTCCGTCGCCTCCGGCGAGACGAAGGTCACCATGGGCGGCGCGCCGGTCTATCTGTGGCCGGGCGGTGGCATCACCGTCATGGCCGATGTGACGAAACTGCCGAAGAACGCCTTCGGCTACGTGCCCACCCCTGCCATCGTCGCGCCGATCGAGTTCACCCTGCCGCGGGCGCTCTACGAGCGGCTCGGCGGGCATATGGACGATGTCGTCTCCATCGATGACATCCTGCGCGATGTCGCACCGCAGGCACGGATCGACGGCTGGATCGCCGACAACCCGTGGCCCTTCCCGGAGAGGCGCCCATGACGGTCAAGCGAGCCAAACGCGTCGGCGAGACGGTAGCGGAAAAACCCTATGTCCTCGAAGACCAGATCGGCTTCCTCATCCGGCGCGCCCACCAGCGCGCCAGCGCCATTTTCGAGCAGGTGATGGACGGGCTGGACGTGACGCCGGTGCAATATGCGGCGCTCGCCAAGCTGCACGACCTCGGCCCCACCTCGCAGAACCAGCTGGGCCGCCTGGTCGGCATCGATCCGGCGACGATGTTCGGGGTGGCGGGGCGGCTCGCCAAGCGCGGCCTCGTCTCGCCCTCGGTCGATCCGAACGATGCGCGCCTCGTCCTCCTCGAGCTCACCGCCATCGGCCGCGACACGGTCGAGGCCATGAAGGCGCGCGGACCGGAGGTCTCGGCACGCACGCTCGAGCCCTTGTCGGCCGAGGAAGCCGAGACGCTGCTCGCCCTGCTCGGCCGGATCGGCTGACCATGTGGGATGCCCCGACGGTCCAGCGCCTCGACGGCGACCGGCTGCATCTGCAGCACGGGCCGATCGATGTCGTGCTGCGGGCCTGGGGCGCGGCGAGCGCGGTGCGCGAGGCCTATGAGGCGGTGGTCACACGTTTCGGCGCCATCCTGCCCGAACTCGCCGCTGAACTCACCGAACTGCGCAAGCCGATGGCCGAGCGCCCGGACGTGGACAGCCCGGTGGCCCGCCGCATGGTGGCGGCCTGCCGGCCCCATGCCGGCCTTTTCGTCACGCCGATGGCGGCGGTGGCCGGCGCGGTGGCGGACGAACTGATGGAAACCCTGGTGACGGCGGCGCCGCTCGACCGCGCCTTCGTCAATGATGGCGGCGACATCGCGATCCACCTGACCGAAGGCGAGACGATGGATGTGGCGGTCGCCGCCGACTTCTCGCGCGGGGCCGTTCCTGCCCTCAATGGCCGCATCACCCTGTCGGAGCGGGACGGGATCGGCGGCATCGCCACCTCCGGCGCGCAGGGGCGCTCGTTCTCCCTCGGCATTGCCGATTCCGTCACGGTGCTCGCCCGCGACGCCGCCTCGGCCGATGTCGCCGCGACGCTGATCGCCAATGCTGTCGACGTCGACGACCCGGCTGTCAGTCGCAGCCCGGCCTGCGCGCTCGACCCCGACAGCGATCTGGGCACCCTCCTGGTGACCACCGCCGTGCGCCCGCTTGCGAGACCAAAGATCCTCGCCGCGCTGGAGGCCGGCCATGCGCGCGCCGATCAGTTCCGCCGGCGCGGCCTCATCTTCGACGCGGCGCTGATGCTTCAGGGCGAGGCCCGCATCCTCGGACCAACACGCAGCCTCAGGGAGTTGAAACCATGATCGTCGACGTCAGGAAGATCGTCGTTGGCGTCGAGGAGGTCCGCCACGACGGCGGGCCGAAGCTCGACAAGCCGATCCTCAAGGGCTGGATCGCCGCCGTGCTGAAGAACCCCTATGCCGGCCGCTATGTCGAGGACATCCAGCCGATGATGGAGGCGCTCAAGCCCCTCGGCCTCGAATGCGCGACGAAGCTGCTGAACGCGCTGGGCGGCGACACCGCCGCCATCGAGGCCTATGGCAAGGGCTCGCTGATTGGCTCGGCGGGCGAACTCGAGCACGGCGCGCTGTGGCACGTGCCGGGCGGCTATGCCATGCGCGAGCTCCTCGGCGAGGCCCTGGCCATCGTGCCGTCGATGACCAAGGTCGGGCCGCTCGGCGCCATTCTCGACGTGCCGATCCACCACCGCAATGCGGCTTACGTGCGCTCGCATTTCGATGGCGTGACGCTGATGGTGCAGGATAGCCCGCGCCCGGACGAGATCCTCTTCGCCCTCGCCATGACGACCGGCGGACGGCCGCATCCGCGCATGGGCGGGCTGACGCAGGACCAGATTTCCAAGCGCGACGGACAGAGGTGATCCGTCGATAACATACACGTCATGATTGAGTACCATACGGATTTTCCGTATGATAGCTTATGGCGTCGTCGCTCGACTTCGACTGGCATGATGGGAAGGCTGCTTCAAACCTGAAGAAACATGGCTTCAGCTTTCCCGAGGCCGTCGACGTTTTCGCAGATCCGGCAAGGATCGACGTTGACGTCACGCGGCCGGGAGACGGGGAGGACCGCAGGAAAACGGTCGGGATGCTCGACGGCCGTCTGATGACGGTGGTCTACACGCGACGTGGCGCGATCCACTGGATCATCTCGGCACGGCGCGCCAACCGGACAGAGGCGAGACGTTATGGTCAAGGCTAGGCTGATCATCGACCCGAGCAATCCGCCGCGGCTGTCCGCCGAAACGCGCACCCGCCTCGACGCCATGACGCCGGAGGAGATCGAACAGAACGCCATCGACGATCCGGACAACCCGCCCTCCACCGAGGAGGAACTCGACCGCGGCGTGGCCGGCCGTCGTGTGCGGTTGCTGCGCCAGTCGCTCGGCCTCAGCCAGCCGGAATTCGCCGAGCGCTACCGGATCAATGTCGCGCGCCTCAGGGACATCGAGCAGGGCCGCACCATGCCGGACAGCGCCTTCCTCGCCTATATCACTGTCATCGAGACCGAGCGCGAGGCGGTGGACCGGGCGCTGGCCTCATGATCACCATCTCTGTCGAGCGGCCGGACAGCGCCGAGGCCGCGGCGCTCATCGCCGCCTCCGACGCCTTTTCCGCCGCGCTTTACCCGCCAGACCAGCGCTTCGGCTCGGACCTCGGGCGGCTTCTCGCGCCCGACATCCGCTTTTTTGTTGCCCGCCAGGATGGCCGTGCCGTCGGTTGCGTGGCCCTCGCGTCGAGCCCGCCGACCGGCGAGATCAAGCGGCTGTTCGTCGCGGCGGAAGCGCGCGGTCTCGGCGTCGGCGCTCGCCTGATGGCGGAACTCGAACGGATCGCAGCCAAGGAAGGAACTTCCCTGCTCCAGTTGGAAACCGGGCCGCGCAACGCCGCAGCCCTCTCGCTCTATGCGGCAGCCGGCTACAAGCCATGCGAGCCGTTCGGCAGCTATAGACCAAGCCCGGGCAGCGTCTTTATGGAGAAGACCCTTTCGCCTGAGTAAGCCCATGCCCGCCGCATCCCAGAACGATCTCGCCGGCCTTCTCGTCGTCTCCGTCGAACAGGCGGTGGCGGCGCCCTATGCCGCCTCGCGCCTCGCCGATGCCGGGGCCCGCGTCATCAAGATCGAGCGCGAGGAGGGCGACTTCGCCCGCCGCTACGACAAGGCAGTGGACGGCGAGAGCGCCTATTTCGTCTGGCTCAACCGGGGCAAGGAATCGGTCGTCCTCGACCTCAAGGACGCGGGCGACCAGGCTGTGCTGGCGGCCATCGTCGCCAAGGCCGACGTTTTCATCCAGAACCTCGCGCCCGGGGCGCTGAAGCGCATCGGCTTCGACATGGAGGTGCTGCGCCGGCGCCATCCACGCCTCATCACCTGTTCCATCTCCGGCTATGGCGAGGAAGGCCCCTGGCAGCACCTCAAGGCCTATGACCTGCTGGTCCAGGCCGAGTCGGGCCTCTCCGAGATCACCGGCGAGGGCGAGAGCCGCGCCCGCGTCGGCGTCTCGGTCTGCGACATCGCGGCAGGCATGACCGCCTATCAGGCGATCCTGCAGGCGCTGATCGGCCGCTCCATCACCGGCGAGGGCCGCCATATCGCCGTGTCGCTCTACCACGCGCTCGCCGACTGGATGAACGTGCCCTATCTGCAATATGCCTATGGCGGCATCTATCCGCCGCGCTCCGGCCTCAACCATCCCACCATCGCGCCCTACGGCGCCTATCCCTGCGCCGATGGCAAGGCGATCCTCTTCTCGATTCAGAACGAGCGGGAATGGGTCTCGCTCTGCGAGAACGTTCTCGGCGATGCAGCCATCGCCACCGACCCGCGCTTCGACGCCAACGTCAAGCGCGTCGCCAACCGCGCTGATCTCGACGCCATCATCCTCGCCGCCTTCGCGCGTCATCCCCGCGAGGCGGTGGTGGCCCTGCTCGAGAAGGCCAAGGTCGCCTATGGCCGGGTGTCCTCGCTGGACGACCTCAAGGTCCATCCGCAGAACCGCTACATGGAGGTGGAGACCCCCGCCGGCCGCAAGCGGATGCTGGCCCCGGGCGCGCTCCATGACGGGACCATCCCGCAGTTCGGCCCGGTGCCGGCGCTGGGCGAGCATACGGCCAAGGTGAAGGCGGAATTCGGCGGCTGATTGAATTGGACCATTGATTGGACTATCTTTCGAAACTGCCATGAGGAGGCAGCGATGAAGGTGTCCGTCAGTGATGCGAAGGGGCAACTGACCGATCTCGTGCGCCGCGCGGAAGCGGGCGACGAGGTGATCCTCACACGCCATGGTCGGCCGGCCGTCCGACTCGTCCCGGTCGCACCCAAACCATCGATAGCGGAGCGCCGGTCCGTGCTCGATGCGGTGCGCGCGGCGGCGAGGCGGCGGAACAATGCAGGCCCGTCCGCGGCGCGGAGCCAGGACTTCCTGTACGGCGACGACGGCCTCCCCGAATGATCGTGGTCGACACCTCGGCCCTCGTGGCCGTGCTTCTCGATGAACCCGATGCGGAGGCTTGCGCGTCGATTCTCCAGACTGAAGAGGAATGCCTCATCAGCGCGGGCACGCTGGCCGAGGCGATGATCGTGGCAGAACACCGGGGTGCCAGCGCCGAGCTTATGACCATGCTCGATGGTCTCGCCCTGGAGGTTGTCCCAGTCACGACGGCCACCGCACGCGCTGTGGCTGCCGTCTACCGGCGGTTCGGCAAAGGATTTCATCCAGCCGCGCTCAACTTCGGCGATTGCTTTGCCTACGCCCTGGCACGGGAACGGGCCTGCCCGCTGCTCTTCGTCGGGAACGACTTCAGCCGCACCGACATCACACCGGCCATTTCGCTCTAGGGCTCAGCCCGCGGCGGTCGCTTCCCAGCCGCCGGTGGTGCGCGAGAACAGGATCGGCGTCGCGTTGCGGCGCAGCTCGGTGTGGACGTCGACGCCGGTCAGCGCGGCGAGGACCAGCAGCACACCGCCATGGGCGACGATCAGCAGGTCGCCCTCCGGATCGTCCTCCAGCGCCATCCAGCGCGACAGGGCATGGCCGGTGCGGTGGACGAAGGTTGCCAGGCTCTCGCAGGCCGGCGGATCGACACGCCAGTCGAGCGTGCCGACCGGGGTACCGAACAGGCCCATATAGAGGCGCTCCTGCAGCGCCGCGTCGGGCTCGGGCGTGATGTCGCGGCCGTCGGTGACGATGGCCGCGGTCCGCCAGGCGCGCATCATGGGGCTGGCGGCGACGCGGGTGATGGAGGCCAGCGCCAGGATCGAGGCGGCCTCGGCGGCCTGGGCCTCGCCCGCCGCGTTGAGCGGCGTGTCGGGGAACTGGTAGATGCCCTTGCGGTTACCCTCGGTCTCGCCATGCCGCAGGAAGATCAGGCGCGACAGGCGCGGCCGGAATGGAACGGCCCGCGAAAGGTCCTGGATCGCGTCGTAACCGAGGGTCGGCGCGACCTGTGTCGGGGTTCCGCTGGCCAAGGGATATCTCCTCGAAAATCGGGCGTTGGCATGGACCAGCCCGGAGCCGATGTCAAAGGGGCGCGGCGCGCCATCCCCTGTTCTCCCCCTCGCCTTCCGCGGGGCCTTGGGCTAGCAAAGAGCCATGACGACCGACACGCAGCGCCCCTCCATCCGTGACCGCATCCGCCCGATCGATGCCGGCGAGACGGTGCTTGCCGCCCATTTTCTAGGGGCCGATGCGGTCCTGGCCCTGGCATCAGGCGAGATCATCCTCGCCGGCGAAGCGGACCGGCGACTGTCCCTCCACGAAGGCGGCATTCTCGACTCCGCCTGTGACGGCACGGTGCTGCTGACCGGCGGCGATGACGGCCGCGTGCTGGCCATGGATCGCAGGGGAGACCTGCGCCGCATCCATGACAGCGGCGGCACCTGGATCGACCGGGTGGCCCTCGGCCCGAACGGCGCCATGGCCTGGAGCGCCGGCCGCAAGGTTTTCGTCGCCCAGCCCAAGGGCGAGCCGCTGAGCCTGGCCCTGCCCTCGGCGGCGGGCGGCATCGCCTTCTTTCCCAAGGGGCTGCGGCTCGCCATCGCCCACTATAACGGCGCGACGCTCTGGTATCCGAACGTCCAGGGCGACCCGGTGAAGCTCGAGTGGAAGGGCTCGCATCTCGGCGTCACGGTCAGCGCCGACCAGCGCTTCGTCGTCACCACCATGCAGGATGCCCAGTTGCATGGCTGGCGCCTTGAGGACGGCCAGCACATGCGCATGTCAGGCTATCCCGGCAAGGTGCGCTCCTTCTCCTGGACCCAGGGTGGCAAGTTCCTCGCGACCTCCGGCGCCGCCGAGGCGATCCTCTGGCCCTTTTCCGGCAAGAACGGCCCGATGGGCGCCACCCCCACCATGATCGCGCCCGCTGCCAAGGCGGGCATCAAGGTGACGCAGGTGGCCGGCCACCCCGCCTCCCCGGTGGTCGCGGCGGGGTTCGCCGACGGCCTCATCCTGCTCTGCCGGATCGAGGACGGCGCCGAGATCCTGATGCGTGAGCCGGACGGCGACGCCGTCACGGCGCTCGCCTGGCGCGCCGACGGCAAGGCGGTCGCCTTCGGCACCGAGAGCGGCAAGGCCGGCCTCGCCAGCCTCTAGGCTCTCACCCGACGGGCGGCGGCGCGGCCGCGCCGCGCGCCTGGGCGATGCCAAGCACGCGCTGGTAGACCCGCCCCACGACCAGCAGAACCAGGCCGAGGCCGATGAAGGACAGCGCCCGCCACAGGCCGGTCAGCCCCGCCATGTCGACGAGGAAGACCTTCAGCACGGCGAGAGCCACCATGGCGGCCGAGGCGAGGCGCAGCGTGCGGCTGGCGAAGGCGGCACCGGCGGCGAGCAGGGCGATGCCGACCACCAGCCAGACGGCGGAGTAGGCGTAGAGCTCGCCATCGCCGATGCCGCGGAAGGACACCTCCCCGCGGGCGAGCATCGCCACGGTGATGTTGAGATAGGTGACCAGCATGGCGAGGCCGAAAAGGCCCATGACCCGGCCTTCCACCATCCGGCCGGCCCGCCGCTCCATCACCGCCGCCAGGACGGCCAGCACCGCCCCGAGGCCGTAACCGAGAAGCGCCCAGTTGACGATGGGGTGGGGGCCGATATGGGCCGCGCGCATGCCGAATTCGGCGCCGGTGACCCAGGGGTTGAAGGCGATGCCCATGACGATGGCGATCCAGCCCCAGGAGGCGAAACGCAGGACGAGGACCGCATTGTCCCAGAAGGCGCCGGTGCGGAGGGCCGCGAGGCGCGACAGGCCGAGGCCGAAGGCGAGCATGGTGACGGTGTGGGTGGCCGCCTCGGGGAAGCGCATCGGCGCGGCGAAGAGGCGGATGCCGTGGGCGCCGAAGGCGTGGCGGACCTGGACGATCACCAGCAGCGCGGTGAAGACCATGGCGAGCGCCTCGAGGATGCGTACGGGAGCGTCCTCGCCGCGCCGCCGGCGCAGCAACAGGGCCGCCGCCACAGCGCTGAGCGCAGGCAGGCCGTAGCCCGGCAGCAGCCAGTTGAGGATCACCATGTCGCCGACATCGATGCCATTGATCGCCGGATCCCACAGGACGCGCAGGAGGACGGCACAGCCGGCGAGCGCCGCAACCCAGCGCAGGTGCGGCAGCGGGCGGAAGGTGTAGACCCAGGCGATGCCGGCGATCATCACGGCAAGGGCGAGGGTGAGCCAGGCGCGTTCGAGCAGCAGCGTCAGGGCGAAGGCGAGAGCCGCCAGGGCGCCGATGGCATAGAGCGCCGAAGCCGAGGCGAGGCCCGGCCGCCGGCCCGATCGCAGGCGGTGCGCCGCCTCGGTCGCCGCACCGAATGTCGCGGCGAGCACCATGGCGAGCGCGGCGAAGCGCGGCGAGATGACGAAGCCCTCGACCTTGCCATAGACGATGGCGAGGACCGACAGCGGCATGACCACGGAGGTCATGGCGAGGGTCAGCACCACCCAGGCCTCGCGCTGGCGACGCCAGACGGCGAGGAACGCCGGGCCGATGCCGAAGACCAGCGCGACGGCGAGACCGGTCCAGACAATGCGCGCGAGGATATCGGGAAAGTCGGGCGGCACGCCGAGCGGATCGACGAGGGTCGTCGGCCTGACGCCCACCGCCCAGCCGAGCAGGACGAGAAGTGCGAAGAGACCGGTGACGGGGGCTGCCGGAGCGACCGAGGGGGCGCGCCAGACCAGAGCGAGGACAGCGAGCGCGACGGCGAGGAACAGCCCGACGGCCGCCATGTCCTGGCGGCTCTCCATGACGGCCAGAAGCCCGAGGAAGGCGAAGGCGCCGAGAATCCCAATGGCACCGACATCGGGGCCCCGCTCCCGGGCCGGGGCGAAGCGGATTCCGGGGACGGCGAAGAGTGCGGCGATGACAATACCCGCCAGTGCCTGGACGAGGCTCGGATAGGCCCCTCCGGTGGTGGCGACGAGCGTCACAGCGCCGAGCGACACGGCGACCGACGTGGCGACATAGCGCAGCCAGGGCCAGTCGCGGATCCAGGAGAGCGCGAAACAGGCGGCGGTGATGACCGCCGCATAGATCGGGAAGACATAGGGATTGGGGTCGCTGGCGGCGACGAGGAAGGGCGCGGCGAAGGCTGCCACGAGACCGATGGCGCCGAGCAGCGGGCCGTGGACGCCGGCGAGGACGAGGGTTCCGAGACCGACCGCGCCAAGGGCGATGAAGGTCGGGGCCGGGCCGATAAAGTCGTAGAGCGCATGGGCGGCATAGATGGTGGCAAAGGCGGCCACCGCGCCGACGCCGGTCAACGCCGAGGGAATGTCGGCCACCGGCAGGGTGGGCAGCCCCTTGTCGTTGCGGCGCAGCCATTCGCCGCCCGCCAGCAATGCCAGCGAGAAGAGGAAGCCGAGGGCGATGCGCAGGCCGGGGCCGACGAGGCCCTGTTCAATCGAATAGCGGACGAGGAAGATGCCGCCGAGGCCGAGAGCGATGGCGCCGACCCAGACCGCCCAGCGCGAGCCGATGGTCTCCTCGAAGCCGCCGAGGCCGGCCGGCGGCGGGGGTACCGGCGCGGCAGCGGGCGCCTCAACCGGATCGATGGCCTCCAGCGGGCGCGCGCTGACGATGGCGGGCACCGACCGCCGTGACGGAAGGGCCTCCTCGGCGAGGGGCGACGGCAGCGGCTCGGCGACCTCCTCCGGCCGGAGCGACGGGAAGGGCTGTGGCTCGCCGGGTAACTCGGGAGAGAAGGCATCCGCCGGCCGCACGATTGTCGTCCCGGCGGCGAGCCCCGCGTGCAGGAGGCCGAGTTCGGTCTCGGCCTGACGCAGCCGCATCTCGACCGCGTCGAGCCGCCGCCTGGCGTCGCCGGCCCGGATGAAGGCGGCGATGGCGAGGATGGGCAGGCCGAGGACGAGGGCCAGGACGAGGACAATGCCGACGACGTATTCCATGGGCTGCGGCCCCCTGATGGCCGAAAATGGTGCTGCGCCGATGCGGAGTGCGCCAGCGACGTTCCGCCCAATGCGGCCTCAAGGTTTCGGCCCGATGGCGCCCGCGGACGCGATTGTCACCGCAGGATGTTGCGATCGGGTTGCTGCAACCGCAGCAATGCGGTCAGCGCCCCAGGTGCAGCGCGAAGGGGTCGCCCTCGAAAGCGTCGCGGCCGCGGCCGATCCGCTCAATGGCGGAGACCATGCGGCCGTCGCGACCGAGCATGCGGTCGGCGATGGTGACAAGGCGCAGGTTCGGCGTGGCGCTGGGGCTGAGCCGCCTGAGTTCGGTGGCGAGCATCTGCTCGTCCTCGGCAGGATTGATGGCGCAGGCGGTGATGAAGGCGGCCGCCGTGGAGCGGCTGATGCCTGCCCAGCAATGGACCACGAGAGGGCTCTGCGCGCCGTGGCTGCGCCACCAGCCGCCGACGAAGCCGAGCAGCCGTTCGACATGGGCATCGGCCGGGGCGACATAGCCCTCCATCGGCGCGACGATATCGTTCATGCCGAGAAAGAGGTGGTCGTCCTGCGCCACCGAGGCCGGCCGCTCCACGGCCGTGCCCTCGTTGATCAATGTGACCACGTGGCGGGCACCGGTCGCCTGCACTGTTGCCGCGAGCCTCGACAGCGAACAGACGTGAACCTGCATGGACGTTCCCTCCTGGCGCCCGCAATGGCTTCTGGCCTGATAGCGCGGGATCGATGACGAGACGATGCGGCAGATCGGAGCGGCAGACAACGACGCCCGCGCCCTGGCTTCAACTCTCAGGCGGCGAGCGCCGCGAACCGGGCGAGATAGGCGGCCTTGGCGCTGTCGGAATCCATCGGTACCAGCACCGGCGGCACACCCTTGGTACCGCCGAAGACGCCGGTCGGGGCGCCGAAGATCGCCGTCGCCTCGTCGTGGCCGAAGCCGGCGAGCTGGGTCGCCTCGAGGAAGGCGGCGACATGGTCGGCCCGCTTGGTCAGGGCGGCGATGACGGCCGGGGCCGTCGCCGGCAGGCCGAAACGGATGTGGATGGCCCCCATCAGCCGTGCCTCGACCGTCTTGTAGTCGCCGCCGATCACCGCCTTGAACGGCGAGATCATGTCGCCGATCACATATTCGGGCGCGTCGTGCAGCAGCACCGCGAGCCGCCAGCGCGTCTCCAGGCCGGGCTGCAGCCGCACCGCGATCTCCTCCACGAGCAGGCAGTGCTGGGCGACGGAAAAGACGTGAGGGCCGGTGGTCTGGCCGTTCCAGCGGGCGACGCGCGCCAGGCCATGGGCAATGTCCTCGATCTCGACATCGAGCGGCGAGGGATCCAGCAGGTCGAGCCTGCGGCCGGAGAGCATGCGTTGCCAGGCGCGCGGCGGACGCTGGCGCGGGGACGGGGAGCGGGTGATCATGGCCTTTCCTGCCTGCTTCGCCCGGCGCCGACAAGCCGGGTTTTGGCAGCAGCATGGCGCGAGCGGGGACGGCGCGCCGGTGGACGGGGGAACGCCGAGGGGATAACGGGGTTGATCCTGCCTGCGCCCGGCGCGGGCCCTGGCCGAAGGATGCCGCATGACCAGCGCCGCCATGGCACGCCTGCCGCAGCCCATCGAGGCTGGCCCCAGCCCGCCGCGCATTGCGCTGGTCGATGTCGCCCGCGGCGCGGCGCTGGTGGCGATGTTCGTCTATCACTTCGCCTGGGACCTCTCCTTTTTCCGGCTGATCACGACGGACATCGTCGCCCATGCGGGATGGCGCTGGTTTGCCCACGGCATTGCCGGCTCGTTCCTGGCCCTCGTCGGGGCGAGCCTGGTTCTGGCGACCCGCGGCGGTTTCGACCGCGCGGGCTATCTGCGCCGCCTCGCCCTGGTGGCCGGTGCCGCGGCGCTGGTGACGGCAGGGACCTATTTCTTCATGCCGGACGCCTATGTCTTCTTCGGCATCCTGCACCACATCGCCGTGGCGAGTGTCCTCGCCCTGCCCTTCCTCATGCTGCCGACGCTGGCCGTGGCCGGCGGCGCCATCACTGCCTTCGCCCTGCCGGCGCTCGTCGGCCATCCACTGCTCGACGCCGATCTCCTGCTCTGGCTCGGTCTCAGCGACCGGCCGATCCGCTCCGGCGACTTCGTGCCGCTGTTCCCCTGGTTCGGCTGTGTGCTTGGCGGGATCGTGGCGGCACGGGCGGCGCTCGCCCTCATCGGCGAGGACAAGCTCGCGGCGATCGGCGCGGGCAGCCGCCCGGCGGCGCTGCTCGCCACGATGGGGCGCCATTCCCTGCCGATCGATCTGGTCCACCAGCCGCTGTTCATCGCCCTGCTCTCGGCCTGGATCTGGCTCTTTCCGGCCGCTGTCCACCGCGGCCCGCTGGTCGGCGACCCGCAGACGCGGCCCTTCGTCGAGGCCTGCGTCAGAACCTGCATCAGCAACGGTCAGGAGCCGGATCTCTGCCGGGAGGCCTGTGCATGCACCGCAGACCGGCTCAAAAGCGACAATCTCTGGAGCCAGGCGCTGTCCGGCCAGTTGAGCACGACAGAGCGCGCCCGTGTCGGCGAGATCGCACGCATCTGCACGCGGGGTGAGTGAGGGCGCCCGGGAGGTTGTGGTTCCGGTGTCAGACCTCCCATCGTCGGAGCCTTGGCCCCCTCACCCCAGCGCCTTGACCTCCGCGTGGCGGAAGCAGCCGACCATGTGGTCGTTGGTCATGCCCACCGCCTGCATGAAGGCATAGACGATGGTCGGCCCGACGAAGCTGAACCCGCGCGCCTTCAGATCCTTCGACAGCTTCTGCGCCACCGCGGTCTCGGTCGGCACCTGGCTGCGGTCGCGGTGGTCCGGCTGCAGCGGCCGGCCATCGACGAAGTCCCAGAGATAGTCGGAGAAGCCTTCACCGCGGCCCATCATGTCGCAATAGATGCCGGCCGCCTTCACCGTGCCGACAATCTTGGCGCGGTTGCGGATGATGCCGGGGTCTTCCATCAGGGCGGCGACCTTGTCCGGTCCGTAGCCCGCCACGACCTCCGGCCGGAAGCCATCGAAGACCTTACGGAAATGCTCGCGCTTGCGCAGGATGGTGATCCAGGACAGGCCGGCCTGGAACCCGTCGAGGATCAGCTTCTCGAACAGGGCGCGATCGTCGCGCTCGGGCACGCCCCAGTCGGTGTCGTGATAGGCGACATAGAGCGGGTCGTGGCCGGGCCACCAGCAGCGCGGCTTGCCGTCTGCATGATCGGTGAGCAACATGCGGGTCTCCTGCCGAATTATTTTACACTTAAAATATTTTTGGCGGGTGGGGTTGTTCGCGAAAATTCCGCGTTGATAATGCCTTCGCATTGGCCGCGACCACGGACAAGCCCGGGAGCGGTCTTCGACCCGAGTCAGACTCGGGGTGGGAGGTTTTCGATGAAGCGCATCCTTCTCTCTCTGGCGCTGGGAGCGGCCACGCTCGCCGCGCCGGCCCAGGCCCAGGAGCCGATCCGCATCGGCGTGATCCAGACCCTATCCGGTCCTGCTGCCGTCCTCGGTCAGCAGGCGCGTGACGGGCTTCAGCTCGCCGTCCGCCAGCTCGGCGGCAAGATGGGCGGCCGCGATGTCCAGGTTATCGTCGTCGACGACGAGCTGAAGCCCGATGTCGCCGTGCAGCGCGTCCAGGCCATGATCGACCGCGACCGTGTCGACTTCGTCGTCGGCCCGATCTTCTCCAACATCCTGCAGGCGATCCACGCACCGGTGGTCAATTCGCCGCGCGCCTTCCTGATCAGCGCCAATGCCGGTCCGTCGAGCTATGCCGGCCGCGGCTGCCACGAGAACTTCTTCGTCACCTCCTACCAGAACGACCAGGTGCACGAGGTGCTCGGCGCCTATGCGCAGCGGCGGGGCATGCAGAAAGTGTTCCTGCTCACCCCGAACTACCAGGCCGGGCGCGACGCCATGGCCGGCTTCAAGCGGCATTTCCGCGGCCAGATCGTCGACGAGGTCTATACGCCCCTCGGCCATCTCGACTTCTCCGCCGAGCTCGCCCGCATCGGCGCCTCGGGTGCCGATGCCCTGTTCACCTTCATGCCCGGCGGCATGGGCGTGAACCTGGTGCGCCAGTACGGCCAGGCCGGCCTCACCCAGCGGGTGCCCTTCCTCTCGGCCTTCACCGTCGACGAATCGACGCTGCCGGCCCAGCAGGACGCGGCCCTCGGCATGCTCGCCGGCATGACCTGGGCGCCGAACATGGACAATCCGCAGAACAGGAAGTTCGTCGCCGACTACGAGGCGGCCTTCGGTTCGGTGCCGGGCTCCTACGCCATGCAGGCCTATGACGCGGCCATGCTGATCAACAGCGCGGTGGTCGCCACCGGCGGCAACCTGACGGACCGTGCCGCGGTCCGCACCGCCCTGCGCAAGGCCGACTTCACCTCGCTGCGTGGCCGCTTCCGCTTCGCCAACAACCATTATCCGATCCAGGACTTCTACACCGTGCGCGCCGCCAAGCGGCCGGACGGCAAGTTCCAGACCGAGATCGTGGAGCGCATCTTCGAGAACTACACCGACGTCTACGCCGCCCAGTGCCCCATGCGCTGGTAAGCCGCACGCCGCAGCACCCTCTCCTCTCGCGGGAGAGGGTGGCTGTACCGGGCCGAGGTTCCTGTCCGTCAACCCCTGCGAAGCAGAGCGAGGGGAAGGGGATCCCGGAGCCGAAAGGCGCCCGACCTCCATTCCGGTGCAGCCGCCGCTGCCCCCCTTCCCTTGGCCTTTGGCCTCGCATGGGGTGACGGGCGGTGCGGTTCGGCGCCTTCCCGCTCAACCGACACGCCGCCAGCCCCGAGCGCCTGACCCAGAGGCCCCATGTCCTCCACGCTCCTCATCATCCAGACGCTGAATGGGCTGCAGCTCGGCGTGCTGCTGTTCCTCATCGCCGCCGGCCTGACGCTGGTCTTCGGCGTGATGGACTTCATCAACCTCGCCCACGGCGTCCAGTACATGCTGGGGGCCTATCTCGCCGCCATGTTCGTCGCCTGGACCGGCAATTTCTTCATCGGCATCGCCCTGGCGCTGATCTGCGCCCTCGCCTTCGGCCTGCTGCTGGAGGTGGTGGTCATGCGCCATCTCTACGACCGCGACCATCTCGAACAGGTTCTGGCGACCTTCGGGCTGATCCTGTTCCTCAACGAGGGCGTCAAGATCGTCTGGGGCGCGGCGCCGCTGCAGGTGCCGATCCCTGACTCGCTGTCCGGCACGATCCGCATCGCCGACGGCGTGCTCTATCCGGTCTGGCGCCTCGCCATCATCGGCTCTGGGCTGATGGTGGCGCTCGGGCTCTATCTGATCGTCGCCAAGACGCGCGTCGGCATGCTGATCCGGGCCGGCGCCACCAACGCACCGATGGTCTCGGCGCTGGGCGTCGACATCCGCCGCCTGTTCATGATCGTCTTCGGCTTCGGCGCCATGCTCGCCGGCTTCGCCGGTTCGATGGCTGCCCCGGTCTTCTCGGTCGAGCCGGGCATGGGCGACAACCTCCTGATCCTCGCCTTCGTCGTCATCGTCATCGGCGGCATCGGCTCGATCCGCGGCGCCTTCATCGGCGCCCTGCTGGTCGGCCTCGTCGACACGCTGCTGCGTTCCTTCTCGGTCGATCTGCTGCGCCTCGCCGGCCTTTCGCCGTCGGATGCGCGCACCATCGGCCCGGCGATCGCCTCCATGTCGATCTACATCCTGATGGCGGCGGTCCTGTTCTTCCGGCCGACCGGCCTGTTCCCGGCCAAGGGCTGAACCATGGCCGAAACCCCCGCTTCCCCGCCCTCCCTGCCCCCGACGCCGCCGCTCTGGCGACGGCTCTGGCTACCCGTCCTCGTCTTCGCGCTGCTGGCGCTGGTGCCCTTCGTCTGGGGCGAGCGCTTCATTCTCGGCCTCGTCACCCGCGCCATGATCATGGCGATCGCCGCCCTGTCGCTCGACCTCATCCTCGGCTATGGCGCGCTCGTCTCCTTCGGCCATGCTGCCTTTCTCGGGCTCGGCGCCTATGCCGTGGCGATCCTGTTTTCCCACGACATCGTCGACGCGGCGATCGCCTTCCCCGTGGCCATCCTGGTCGGCGCCGGCTTCGCCTTCGTCACCGGCGCCATCTCGCTGAAGACCCGCGGCGTCTATTTCATCATGATCACCCTGGCCTTCGGGCAGATGGCCTTCTTCACCGCGACGAGCCTGTCGGCCTATGGCGGCGATGACGGCCTGCGCATGTTCCACCGCTCGGAAGTCTTCGGTACCCGCATCCTCGCCAACGACACCACCTTCTATTTCGTCGTTCTCGGCACGCTCGCCGGCTGTTTCGTGCTGCTGAAGATGATCGTCGGCTCGCGCTTCGGGCGGGTGCTGCGCGGCGCCAAGGAGAACGAGCGGCGCATGCGGGCGCTCGGCTTCGACCCGTTCCGCTACCGGCTCGCCGCCTATGTCATTGCCGGCGCCATCTGCGCCCTGGCCGGCGCGCTTTTCGCCAATCTCGGCATGTTCGTCGCCCCGGCCTACATGACCTGGCAGCGCTCCGGCGAGTTCATCGCCATGGTGGTGCTCGGCGGCATGGGGACCCTGATCGGCCCGATCATCGGCGCCATCGGCGTGACGCTGGTGGAGGAATGGCTGGCGGCCCTGACGCAGCACTGGAAGGTGATCTTCGGGCCGATGGTGGTGCTGGTCGCCATCTTCGCGCGCGGCGGCATCGTCAAGCTGCTGGAGCGAGTAGCCGGCAAATGACAGCGCCCATCCTTTCCCTGAACAACCTGCACAAGGCCTATGGCGCGCTGAAGGTGACGGACGGCGTCAGCCTCGACGTCGGCGCCGGCGAGTTGCACGCCATCATCGGCCCGAACGGCGCCGGCAAGACGACGCTCATCTCGGAAATCACCGGCGAGGTGGCGCTCGATGCCGGCACGGTGACCTTCGACGGCGCCGATGTCACCGCCCTGCCCGTCCATGCCCGCGCCCTGAAGGGCCTGACGCGCTCGTTCCAGATCACCCAGGTCCTGCCAGGATTCACGGTGCTGGAGAATGTCGCGACCGCCGCCCAGGCCCATGACGGGTCATCATTCCGCTTCTTCCGGTCGGCCGGCGCCGACCGGCGGCTCAACGATACCGCCATGGCGGCCCTCGCCGAGGTCGGCCTCGCCGCGCGGGCGGCGCTGCCGGCGGCCAGCCTGTCGCATGGCGAGAAGCGCCAGCTCGAGATCGCCATGGCGCTGGTGTCGCAGCCCAAGCTCCTGCTCCTCGACGAGCCCATGGCCGGCATGGGGCGGGAGGAGACCGAGCGCATGGTCGCGGTGCTGATGGCGCTGAAGGGGCGCTATCCCATGGTGCTGGTGGAACACGACATGCACGCCGTCTTCCGCCTCGCCGACCGCATCTCCGTGCTGGTCTATGGCCAGGTCATCGCCTCC
This sequence comes from Phreatobacter sp., assembly GCA_019749835.1. GTDB lineage: Bacteria > Pseudomonadota > Alphaproteobacteria > Rhizobiales > Phreatobacteraceae > Phreatobacter. The sequence continues at coordinate 21,518 of JAIEPJ010000088.1, forward strand.
GGCAGCCCCGAGGCGGTGCGCGCCGATCCGGCGGTCCGCGAGGCCTATCTCGGCGAGGAGGAGTTCGGATGAGCGAGCCCGACCTCGCCATCGACGCCGAGACGCGCCTGGCGCATCAGAGCGGCGATACCCGGCCGGAGCTCAGGCTCTGGCTGCGGCTGCTCACCTGCACGACGATGATCGAGCGCGAGATCCGCCGCCGCCTCGCCGAACGGTTCCAGATGACCCTGCCGCGCTTCGACCTGCTGGCCCAGCTCGACAAGTCGCCGGAGGGCATGACGCTCGGCGACATCTCCCGCCGCATGATGGTCACCAACGGCAATGTCACCGGCCTCGTCGCCCGCATCGCCGAGCAGGGCTATGTCGAGAAGCGCCGCGACGCCTTCGACGGCCGGGCCCAGCGCATCGTCATGACCGCCAAGGGCCACCACGACTTCGCCCGCATGGCGCGCGAGCACGGCGCCTGGGTGCGCGAGCTGCTCGCCGACGTGGATCCGACCGAGCGCGAGGTGCTGATGGGCCTCCTCGCCAGGACCAAGGCCTCCGTCGCCCGCGCCGCGGCGGCGCGGCAGGAGGGCGCGGCATGAGTCTGTTCGCGACTCGGATCGGGGCAGAAGCACCAAGGCCCCACCCTCACCCTCCCCTCGCTCCGCGAGGAGAGGGGGGCTACCGCGTCGCGCTTCGCTGTCGACCGCCGCGCGTGGCACCGCCGCCTGAGATGACACGCGCGGTCGAAGTCCCCCTCTCCTCGCGCCAGCGAGGGGAGGGTGCGGGTGGGGCCTGCCACGCACAACCCGGGGCCACCCCATGCTGAGCGTCTCCAACCTCGAATCCGGCTATGGCGATGTCCAGGTGCTGTTCGGCGTCTCGCTCTCGGTCGGCACGGGCGAGGTGGTCACGCTGCTCGGCCGCAACGGCATGGGCAAGACCACGACGATCAAGTCGATCTTCGGCCTCCTGAAACCCGCCGCCGGGACGATCGACGTCGACGGGGTGGCGCTCGCCGGCCATCCGCCCTTCAGGGTCGCCCAGGCCGGGCTCGGACTGGTCCCGGAAGGCCGGCAGATCTTCCCCAATCTCGACGTCGAGGAGAACCTCGTCGCCACCGCCGCCAACCGCGACCGCCGCGCCGCGGCCTGGACCCTCGAACGCGTCTATGAATTCTTCCCGCGGCTGAAGGAGCGCCGCCGCAACATGGGCAACCAGCTCTCGGGCGGCGAGCAGCAGATGCTGGCCATCGGCCGGGCACTGATGACCAATCCGAAGCTCCTGGTGCTCGACGAGGCGACGGAAGGCCTTGCCCCGGTGATCCGGGCGGAGATCTGGGCCTGCCTCGCGCGCCTCAAGCAGGACGGCCAATCGATCCTGGTCATCGACAAGAACGTCGATGCTCTGGTCAAACTGGCGGACCGGCACCTGATCCTGGAGAAGGGCCGGATCGTCTGGGAAGGGACGAGCGGCGACTTCCTCGCCAGTCCCGACCTGAAGGATCGCTACCTGCACGTTTGATCGGACCTGCCCATGGCCACCCCGCTCGCCGAAACCATCGCCCGCGAATACGGCACGCCGGCCGTCGTCATCGACATGGACCGGGTGGAGGCCAACATCGCCCGCGTCCAGGCCCAGTGTGACGCCGCCGGCATCGCCAACCGGCCGCATATCAAGACCCACAAGAGCCCGGAACTGGCGAAGCTGCAGGTCGCGGCCGGCGCCAGGGGCATCACCTGCCAGAAGATCGGCGAAGCCGAGATCATGGCCGCCGCCGGCCTCGACGACATCCTGATCAGCTACAACCTCCTCGGCGAGGAGAAGATGAACCGGCTGGGACGGCTGCTGGAGACCGCCTCCGTGACGGTCGCCGCCGACAACGCCACGGTGATCGGCGACCTGCCGAAGGCCGCGGCGGTGGCGGGCCGGCCGCTCGGCGTCGTCATTGAATGCGATACGGGCCGCAAGCGCGCCGGCGTCGAGACACCGGGCGAGGCCATCGAACTCGCCAAGCTGGTAGCCGCCTCCCCCGGCCTCGCCTTCAAGGGCTTCATGATGTATCCGACCGAGGACGGCTGGCCGGAGTCGCAGAAGTTCCTCGACACGGCGCTGGCCGGCATCCGGCTCGAGGGCCTCGACGCGGAGATCATCTCCACCGGCGGCTCGCCCAACATGAAGAATATCGGCAAGCTCAAGGGCGCCACCGAGCACCGTCCGGGCACCTATATCTACAACGACCGGATGCAGGTGGAGGTCGGCGTCGCCACCCTCGATGACTGCGCCCTCTCCGTCTATGCCACCGTGGTGAGCCGCGCCGGGGCCGATCGCGGCATTCTCGACGCGGGCTCGAAGACGCTGACCGCCGATCCCGGCGGCGGACTCGACGGCTATGGCCTGATCCTCGAACACCCTGAGGCGCGCATCGCCAAATTCGCCGAGGAGCACGGCTTCCTCGACCTGTCGAAGTGCAACGAGCGACCGAAGGTCGGGGACATCGTGCGCGTCGTGCCGAACCATGTCTGCGTGGTGGTCAACATGGTCGACGAGGTGGTGATGGTGCGCGGCGGCGAGATCGTCGGTATCCTCCCCGTCGCAGCCCGCGGCAAGCTGAGGTGAAGGAGACGGACATGAGCCCCGAAGACAAGCTCGCCCAGCTGGGCCTCACACTGCCCGCGACGCCGACGCCCGCCGGCAATTACGTGCCCTTCAAGCGCGACGGCAACATCGCCTATCTCGCGGGCCAGGGTCCGCGGAAGGCCGACGGCTCGCTCCATTCCGGCAAGGTCGGCGGCGATGTGACGGTGGAGGCCGCCTATGAGCATGCCAAGCTCGTCGGGCTGCAGATCCTCGCCTCCGCCAAGGCGGCGGCAGGCGGCGACCTCTCCAAGGTCGAGTTCCTCAAGGTTCTCGGCATGGTCAACGGCACGCCGGATTTTGGCGACCATCCCCGTGTCATCAACGGCTTCTCCGACCTGATGGTGGCGGTGCTCGGCGACCGTGGCCGGCACGCCCGCTCTGCCGTCGGCATGGGCTCGCTGCCGATGGGGATCACGGTGGAGATCGAGGCGGTGATCCGGATCCACGACTGAGGAGCCCCACCATGGCCCGCGCGCCCGTCTATTACGGCGACTACCTGAAGCTCGACCGGCTGCTCTCCGCGCAGGAGCCGGAGAGCGTCAAGGAGGGCGTGGACGCCCATGACGAGATGCTCTTCATCATCGTCCACCAGGCCTATGAGCTGTGGTTCAAGCAGGTGCTGTACGAGCTCGACCGGATCGAACGCGACTTCGGCACTGTGCCGGTGGATGACGACGCGCTCGCGCGCATCGTCCACGGCCTCAACCGCATCCACGAGATCCTCAAGCTGACGCTCGGCCAGCTCGACGTGCTGGAGACGATGACGCCGTTCGATTTCCTCGACTTCCGCGACCTGCTGATGCCGGCCTCCGGCTTCCAGTCGTTGCAGTTCCGGCTGATCGAGACGCGGCTCGGCCTCGCCTCCGACATCCGCGTGCCGTTCGACGACAAGGCGGTGGACGAGAGGTTGTCGCTTGGCGACCGGCAGGCGCTGGCGGCGGCGCGGGCAAAGCCCTCGCTCTTCGATCTTCTCGACCGCTGGCTCGCCCGCACGCCCTTCCTCGAATGGGGCGGCGGCTCGTTCCGCGAGGCCTATCGCGAGGCCGTCAAGGCACACCTGACCCGCGACAAGGCCATCGTCGAGGCCGACACCG